>DYMH01000023.1:0-26186 GCA_020721645.1 Draconibacterium orientale | reverse complement strand
CACCCGGTCGATTGATAGACCTTACTTTAACAGGCGTTTTGCGTTTAACTTCGGTTCAAAAATTAGTTATCGACGAAGTCGATGAAATGCTCAATCTGGGTTTTCGCAGCCAACTGGTTCAGGTGATGGAGCTACTGCCCGAAAACAGGCAAAATATCATGTTCTCCGCCACGCTGACGCAAGATGTTGAAAATCTGATAAACGATTTTTTCTTTGATACACAGAAAATTGTAGTTGCATTGCACGGAACGCCGCTCAAAAATATCATTCAGAAAGTCTATTTCACACAAAATTTTAACACCAAAGTTAATTTGTTGAAACTTCTTTTGCAAACCGACACCCAAATGTCGAAAGTCCTGATATTCTGCGGAAGTAAAAAAACTGCCGACCGACTTCATTCACTTTTAACCCCCGATTTTGGTGAGAACTGTGGCATTATTCACTCGAATAAATCACAGAATTTCAGGTTCAACTCAGTACGGAAATTCAATGAAGGTGAAATTCGATTATTGATTGCCTCTGATATTGTTGCACGCGGATTAGACATTTCAGATGTTACCCATGTTTTAAATTTTGATACACCCGACTTGCCCGAAGACTACATACACCGCATCGGACGGACGGGACGTGCAGATAAAATCGGAACTGCTGTTACTTTTGCAAATGAAGCCGAAAAATTATACCTTTCCGAAATTGAAAAATTGATGAAAATTCTGATACCTATCGAAGAATTACCGGATAATCTGAAAATTTCAGAAATCTATACAAGCGAAGAAAAACCAAATCTTTACGATAAAGAGTATCTGACAAAGCCAAAGCAACAAAATTTAAATTCGGGTGCTTTTCACGAAAAGAAAGAAAAAAATAAGAAAGTTAATTCCGGAAGTCCATCAAAAAAAGGAAAAACTGCCGATTTTTTGAAAAAAGCCAAACAAAAAGCACGAAAAAGAAGATGATGTATTGATTTTAAAAAATAATCCTAAATTATTTCTTATGGACGATTTAATCTGGTTACAAGATTGGTTTACCGACCAAATCATTAAAGATCCTGACAACGTTCCGCGTATAGAAATTTCGACGGACAACAAATCAAATTGGATAGTTGTCATTGATTTTGGCAATAAATCGTTTGATTTCGAGCAACATCATAATGTCAGCAAAGTAAAATCCGGTTCCGATTGGTTTACAGTTTCTGCAGTAGGGAATAAATTTATCGGACAAGGTGATGCGTCAAAATTGGTATTGATTCTGGAGAAGTTTCGAGAAACAGTGGGGCATGGCAAGAAAAAAAGCAAATTTAAGTCCGACAAATTTTTCAGCTCGGCAATTCGTGATTTTATTTTTGAAGAAGAAGAAAATTCAAAAATATTTTTACATTATACTTCGGAAAAACGAATCGCAGAAAAAATCGTTCAGGAAGGATTTCGATTCACATCTTCTTTCGATAAAACTGCAACCGAAATAAAAAATGATACCATTGACCTTAATTATAATCACTATCTACGCAAACCTTTCGGCGAACACGTGATTGTGATATGCATTTCAAAACGCTTGTATCGAAAATATTTCAATCTTCTGAATCAAGGAATTTATGTAGATATTCGGGTTGAAGAATTACTGTGCGAATCTCCTTTTCGTATAAGCGAAGAGCAAGAAAAAGTTTTCACAATCCACAAAAATTTTATTAAAGGATATTTTAATTATTACGAAGGAAATATCGTTAAAAATCAAACGTATAACTCCGAATACGACTGTCCTCAATTTGAAAAAAATCTAAATCTTTTGATTGAAAAATAATTTCAAAGATTTAGAGATAAGTATTCGGACAGATTTATTTGTATATAAAAAAGTCCGTATTCTTATCAAAATCAATTTATTACTACATTAATCATTAACAATTATCAATTAATAATTAACCATTACTTAATATGTCCGAAAATTGAATAAAACGGACAAACAAATTTTTCTTCTGATACGAATTTATGTTTTATTCTCATAAAATTTGGGTACTCAGCTCAATACGAATTAAATGTTCTAACATTTGTTTGTGGGTGTGTTTTCAAAACAAATAGGTTCCGATTCTAAAATCAATAAAACAACACTTTCAAAAATTTTAAAATGTTTATTTTTTTTTTACATTTACAACTTGCCTTAAAAGGTTTATATCAGAATAAAAAAAATATTAACTTGGTTAATATTAACAATTTAAAGAATATTTATACATTATTTAATTTTAACATCTCTTCAAATGAACAACAAAAAAAGAGTTTACCTTTTTGGCAACGGAAAAGCCGAAGGTAAAGCCGACATGAAAAATCTCCTCGGAGGAAAAGGTGCCAACCTTGCAGAAATGTGCTTAATTGGAGTTCCGGTTCCTGCCGGCTTCACCATAACAACTGAAGTTTGTACCGAATACAACGAGCTGGGCAAAGATGCCGTTATTAAATTAATTAAAGCCGATATTGAAAAAGCAATCGCAGAAACCGAAAAAGTTATGAATGCCAAATTCGGAAGCAAAGGCGAAGCTTTTCCCTTATTAGTATCTGTTCGTTCGGGTGCACGTGCCTCAATGCCGGGCATGATGAACACCATTCTCAACCTCGGAATGAACGATGAAACCGTAAAGTTAGTTGCCGAAAAATCGGGTAACGAAAAATTTGCTTACGATTCTTATCGTCGTTTTATACACATGTACGGAGATGTGGTAATGCACGTAGAAGCTGCCGAAGGCGAGCACGACCCGTTTGAAATTGTATTGGATAAGATTAAAAAAGAAAAAAACTACGAATCCGATGCCGACATGACGGCAGCTGACTTGAAAATCGTTGTCGAAGAATACAAAAAAGTCGTTAAAACCAAAGCCGGACGCGATTTCCCAACCGACCCTTGGGAACAACTTTGGGGAGGAATCACAGCAGTATTCGATTCATGGAACACGCCTCGTGCAATTCTGTACCGTCAAAAAGAAAATATTCCTTCGGAATGGGGAACTGCCGTCAACGTACAAGCCATGGTTTACGGCAATATGGGCGATACTTCTGCTACCGGCGTTTGCTTCTCTCGCGATGCTGCTACCGGCGAAAACCTCTTCAACGGCGAATATTTGATTAACGCTCAGGGCGAAGACGTGGTAGCCGGAATCCGCACACCGCAAGAAATTACCATAATCGGCTCAAAACGCTGGGCAGAACGAAACGGAACAACCGAAGATGTTCGTAAAGCAAAATACCCATCTTTGGAAGAATCAATGCCTTTGTTGTACAAACAATTGTTCGACATACAACACAAGCTCGAAAATCATTATAAAGATATGCAAGACATGGAGTTTACAATACAAGACAGTAAACTCTGGATGTTGCAAACTCGTAACGGTAAACGAACCGGTGCTGCCATGGTAAAAATGGCTGTTGATATGATTGCAGAAGGTTTGATTACTGAAAAAACCGCTGTATTACGTATGGAACCTAACAAATTGGACGAATTGCTGCACCCCGTATTCGACCAAAAAGCAATAGAAAAAGCTGTTGTTTTGAGCAAAGGCTTACCGGCATCGCCCGGAGCTGCAACCGGTATTTGCGTTTTCTCTGCCGACCGTGCAGCCGAATTGGCAGGCGAAGGTAAAAAAGTAATTTTGGTTCGTCGCGAAACATCTCCCGAAGACCTCAAAGGAATGTATGCTGCCGAAGGTATTCTTACCGAGCGAGGAGGTATGACCTCACACGCAGCAGTTGTGGCTCGCGGAATGGGAAAATGCTGTGTTTCATCGGCTGCCGGAATCGTAGTATCGCACACATCACTTAAAATTGGAAATAAAGAATACAAAGAAGGCGATTTTATTTCGCTCAACGGTTCGACCGGAGAAGTATATGAAGGGAAAGTTGCTACAATGCAACCGACTTTGGACGGCGACTTCGGAAAGTTGATGCAATTGTCTGAAAAATACACACGTATGTATGTTCGCACCAATGCTGATACTCCTGCCGACGCAAAAGCAGCACGCGATTTTGGTGCAAAAGGTATCGGTTTGTGCCGCACGGAACACATGTTTTTCGAAGGTGAAAGAATTTGGGCTATCCGTGAAATGATTTTAGCAGAAGACGAAGCCGGTCGCAAAAAAGCACTTGCAAAATTGTTGCCGATTCAACGCGAAGACTTCTATGGAATTTTAAAGGCAATGGACGGATACGGTGTTACGATTCGATTACTCGACCCGCCCTTACACGAATTTACTCCGAACGACGACGAAACTCAAAAAGAAATGGCTGAAAAATTAGGTGTTTCGGTTAAAGTTGTTAAAGAAAAAGTAGAATCACTTCACGAAGTAAATCCGATGCTAGGGCACCGTGGTTGCCGTTTGGGAAATACATATCCCGAAATTTCGGAAATGCAAGCCCGTGCCATTATCGAAGCTGCCTGCGATTTGAAAAAGGAAGGTTTCGACCCAAAACCCGAAATAATGGTTCCGCTTATCGGTACAAAAAAAGAGTACTTGATGCAAGAACAAATTATACGCGAAACGGCAGAAAAAGTGATTAAAGAAAAAGGCGTTAAAGTTGAATATTTGGTAGGAACAATGATTGAAATTCCGCGTGCTGCTTTAACTGCAAATGAAATTGCGGAAAGTGCCGAATTTTTCTCGTTCGGAACCAACGACTTAACTCAAATGACTTTCGGTTATTCGCGCGATGACGTTAGCAAATTCCTCCCGATATACATAGCAAAAGGATTATTGAAACACGATCCGTTTCAAGTGTTAGACCAAGAAGGTGTGGGACAATTGGTAGAAATGGCAGTCAGCAAAGGACGTGCACAAAATCCGAAACTTAAAGTAGGAATTTGCGGCGAACATGGCGGCGAACCATCATCTGTTGAATTTTGCCACCGAACGGGAATGGATTACGTCAGTTGCTCGCCTTTCCGCGTACCGATTGCACGATTGGCTGCTGCACAGGCGAATGTACGTTAGTTAAAAGTGGAAAGTTTTATAAAAGAGGCTGTTTACAAACGGCCTCTTTTTTTTGATGTAAGCCGGTGTGGGGTGTTTACTGTGATACCGAGAAATAGACAAAAAAAAAGCTGCCGAAGAGGCAGCTTCTTTTTTTTTAAAGCATTGATTATTTTACAATATTAATCTGTTTGGTAAATACATTTGAATTATCAGAGATTTTTAAAGTATAAACCCCATTTGATAAATTTTCGGTATTAATTGTATTTAATCCATTTTTAATATTGCCTGAATAAACTATTTTGCCGGAAATATCAAGGATATTCACCTTTGCATCAGAATTATATTCAATATTAAACACGCCCTTTACAGGTACCGGATATATTTTAATATTATTTGAAATGTCGTTAATACTGAGGGTTTCATCGAAATTTACAAGATAGGATTGTGTATTTCCTGCTTCTGCTGTTACCATAACTGTGGCGGTACACGGAAATGGTAATTCTCCTTGTGTTACAACTGCATTGGCAGCAGAACTTGTGGTTGTTGCAGAAACGGTAGGCACAATACTTGTTCCGGCAAGAAGCTGAACAGTATAATCGTAATCTGTTGCGTTAAACCCTGTTACGGTAAGTCCATCAACTTGTAAATCTGATAAAGAAGCATCTGTACTAAGTGCAGTATAAGAGCATACCGGGAAAATTGCAGCATCTTCTACTTCATTATTGCGATAAGCAGTCCAGCTAACTCCCATCGGGTCTAAAATTTCATAATTTCGTCTTGAAAACGGTCCTGTTTCGTCAGTGTACAAAAGTGCTCCAACCGGTCTTTTATATTTAATTGCAATACCCGTTCCAACTTCTGTTAATACAACGCCTGTAAGAGGTGTGGAAAAACGTTTGCTTGTAACTGTACTGGGATTTAAAATACTTGTCATATCCACTGCAATTTCCGGAGATAATGGATTATCAATATCGATAGTTCCATCAACATTTATTTTAAATGCTTGGATATACATATTGTGTTCTGCTTCCGGAGTTTCGGTGCTTTGTGCAGCAAAAAATCCAATCGAATCGATAGTAAGAGGATAAATGTTAAACGGTGGAACAAATTCGATAGCTCCTGCATCGAAACCAAAAACTCCCGAATAAGGGGTATTACCTGCCCATTTGAAGATTTTTTTTGTAGCTGTTTGTTCCATTACCATATATTCTGTCGTAACAGAATTGTTTGTTGTTTCAGCATCACCCGTACAGGTTAAAACGCCTTTAACAGCATATAATTTGCTTCCTGTTCCGGCAGTAACTGTAAAATTATACGTATACGGTAAATTAGTTTCGCTTAATGTTATAATTCTGGTTTCTCCGGGAGTTAATGTACCTACTAGTTGATAAGGACTGGAAACCGTAGAACCACCCAAAGGAGTAATTTGAGCTCGTACCTGAATGCCTGTGGCATCTAAAGTTCCAACATTTGTAAGTTTAAGAGTAACGTTTCGACTTCCGGAAGTAATCATTGATCCTTTATTTGTGCTATTTCCTTCATCTCCTTCAACATTAACCCATTCCATGGTAACATCTTTTATTAAAGGGTGTTTGTGAGTATAGTATCCTAATATAGATAAACCGGGAATGAACGTTTCGCCGTTTGTAACAATTTCGGTTCTTCTGTTGGCAGGAATATTGTAGTTCAGCCAAGCGTATCCAATAGTTCCCGAAACATTTTCACAACCGATAATTGGGTCATGTTCATCACCGGATGTTGATGGATTATTCCAATTCATCATAGAATAACTTTCGTATTGGAATTTAAAGTTTCCGTCTTTGTAATAAATGGCTTGAAAGGTAATATCACCTGAATATTCCGGGGCTGCCTGCTGCCAGTGTTTATAATTTTTATAGGTAACAATAAATTTATCGGCATCAATTCTATAATAAATTTTAGAAAAAGATCCAGCAACTCCAACTCCTGTACCCGCATAGTCACCGAGTAAAGGAGCTATAAAATCATTTGCTCCTCCGGTATTCGGAATATTTAAAAATGTTGCAGATAAGGCTGTTGCACTTGCAAAATTGATATGACCGTTATCTCCAATCCAAAATTGCGAAAATTTATGAGCATCTCTGAAGTAAACGAACTCTTGTCCCAAACTAAAAGGTCCTGCAACTCCATCATCAGTAACCGAAATTTCGGTACCGGAACCATCTGTAATATCAACCCAATCATAAGCCAACAATGGATAATTCGGTAAAGAATCAAGGTCTAATTTGTTTGACATCAATTTGTAGGCATCATCAACTTCGGGTGCAATGTAAGGAGGTTTTACTCCGATAATTGCTCTGTTATCATCATTAAAGTTACTTCCGGCAGGGTTTAATGTTCCGATTAAATAATAGCCGTTTGAATATCCGCCCCAGCCCCAATTGAAATGAAATTTTTCATCGGACATTCTGTATCCGTCACATACAAAAGCGTGACCGCCGCTTGCTGTAGAAGAACCTGCGTAATATACAGGGCGTGCTCCATCTAATTCGGTTCTTAATAAAGTTTTCCAATCTTCGATTGAGTAGTTCGCTTTCGATTTCATTTCGGCACTGCTGTTATAGCCAAAATAATTTATCAGGGCAGCAGGAACGTCTTCGCTGTATGCACCCGACCCATCAGTACCGTATTGCATATCAACTGCAACACCGCAATGATACATTAATGTTGCTACGGCATCTTTCTGTGTTTGTGTGGAACCTGATGTAACCGAATTGGGCATATTGATCCAGTCGTATGTTGTTGCACCGAAATTAGCTGTTTGAGAACCGTAAGTAGGGTCGGTATAGGTATGTGTTCCTGTTCCGATGGTTGGGTAATTATGATATTTCATAATCTGTGCAGAGGCTGTTGCAACGCAACCTGTCCAAACATGTCCACAATCGCCTGCTCCATCGGCAGGGCATAGTGTATTGTAATAACATCCTTGGTCCCAAGTTGTTGTCAGTAATTGTGCGACATCTTTAGTTTCTTTTGAAAATTTATTGTTTATGAGGGATTGCCATTGTTTTTTTGTCTCTTTGTTTGACAATTTTTGTTCGACAATAAATTTAATTTCCTTACTGTATTGAGAAATCCACTGTTGAGCAGCAGGATTTAATCCATCGGAAAGACCTTTTTCCGAATTTTTCTCGTGTGAATAAGCAAGAACGGGAAAAGCTGCGTCATCGGCAGACACCATAACAAAACCTCCCGATTTGAAATTAAAGATGTAATAAGTAATTAAATCACCATTTTTTGCAGAATAGTAATTTTCAACAGTAAAATCTGTTATCGATTGTGGAGCGAAATTTTTATAGTAGTTTATCGCTACTTTTTTTGCTGTTTCGGGCGATACCGGCTCTGCTGCCAAATAAACCGAAAACAAGGCAAAAAGAATAAAAAATAGACTTTTTTTCATTTTTTTGATTTTTTTAATGAATAATTAGAAAAGTTAAAAGGATAAAAATATTTTGTGTCATAGTTCTGTATAAAATGGTATAACTTCAATAAATTTACCTTGAAGGTTTTTCTAATATACTGTAATTATGATGTTTAAAACATGATAATAAGAAATAAATAAACCTTCAAGGTTTTTAAAATTGAATTCAGGATTTATAAACTGACTTCCAAAGCCATTCGCACAAGTTAATTATTGAATTATAATTTTTTTTACAAAATGTTCTTTTTCACCGGTTATTTCTACAAAATAAATTCCTGATTTTAAGTCGCTAAGGTTAATTGTTTCTTTGTAAGCAGAACCTAAAATCGATATATTATCGGAGAAGACTGTTTTTCCGATGATATCTACAATGCGTATTTCGGTAGCTTGAGAAATGTTTGTATTGAAATCTATATTTAATATTCTGCCGGAAAGTGGATTTGGATATATTTGTATCGAATTTTCTAATTTATTATTATCTACCGCAACAACACCATTACTTGTATAAGATAATTCCCAACCTTGATTTGTTACTGAGCTGTTTGTGCTGAAAATAAGATACATAGAGCCTTTTGTAGATGTTAAATCTGAAGGCGGTGTATTCCCCGAAAAAACGCCCATCAGTGTTCCTCCACTATATTTATCGTAAACTTTTATAAAATCGTTTGTCCCCTCCGTATTTAAGCTGTTAAAATGAAGCGTAACCGTAGTTGCATTGGTTGGAATAATTTTCCATTTACACAAAGCATCATTGCTGTAATTTAGGTCGTTGCTGCCATCAGTAAATGTACCGTTGATATCTGTATAAGTAATAATTCCGGTGCAATGTGTCATTGGAACGACTTCGTATTCGGCAATCCAACCTTTTGATTTGACTGAGCTGTTCGTGTGATATGTAATATATATTGTATCATTTGTTGATATTAATTCCGAAGGCAGACTTGATCCTGAATATTGTCCGATAATCGGGGCGGAAATTGATTTACCATCATAAATTGTAAGAATATCGTTTCCTGCTTCGGTATCAAATTCTTCAAAAGAGAGTTTAATACCTTGTATTCCGGATTCGGAATAAGGGGAAATCAGCCAACTGCAATCTAAATTATTTTCAGAATCAAGAATATATCCACTGCCATCTTCAATGGTGCCAAAAAAGCTATTCAAAGTTTTTGAAGAGCAACCATTCGGATAGTTTATCGAGGGATAAATGTTTAATATTGCTGCTTGATATTGGGTAAAGTTCCCGTTGCCCGAATTCATTTCCGATAAATAAAAATATCCGTTTCCGCTGCCGCTCCACCCCCAATTGAAATGGAATAAAGTATCTGTATCTCCACCATGATAACCATCGCAAACAAAAGCATGCCCGCCTGCATCGGGGTCTGAACCTGAGTAGTAGATTGGTTTTAAAGCATCTAAATTTGTCATCAATTTTGTTCGCCATGTTGCAGTTGTATAGGAACTTTTATAAGCAATATAGTCTGTGTCGTACCAAAAATAGGTTTGCAGAGCATCGGGCACGTCTGAGGAATAGGCTCCTGAACCATCCGCAGAATACATCATATCAACTGCTACTCCGGCATGCCAGCTCAAAGTTGCTATGGCATCGTTGGTTTCACCGGGAGAGTTTAACATCTCTTCCCAATGATAGGTCGTGTTACCATAATTAACAGACTGAGTCGGATACCCATTCGGAGTATAGCTGTGATTTCCATTTCCAACCGAAGGATAACGATAATAATACATGATTTGACTCATTGCCGTTGCAACACAACCGACATAAACATGTCCGCCGGGTCCTGAAGCATCAGCGGGGCAGAAATCGTTGTATGGAGAATCTTGATCCCACATCGAGCGGATTAATGGAGTTACTCCCTTAGTTGATTTTGTTTTTTGATATGTTGTGTTAATATTTTCGATGCGTGTCCATGCATTTTGAAAATGTTTTTCGGCTTTTGTGTTGTTTTGAATTCGATATTGAATTTCTTGCTTGTAGGTGTTGAGCCAATAAGCAAAATTGTCATTTATCGTAGATTTTGAATACATTGTACCATCGAGCGAATATCCTAAAATAGGGTACATTTTGTAATCGGCAGAGACAATAACATACCCAAAATTAGTAAAATTGAAGATGTAATAAAGTGTCGTTTGTCCGTTTTTTTCAACAAAGGTTTCTGCGACTTGCAAGTCTTTGTAATCTACTTTTGCTGAGTAGGTATTTGCTCTTTCCCAAAGATATTTTGATGCAATTTCGAGAGCTTTTTGCGTTTCAACTTTCTGAGAATAGCTAAAAAATATTGTAAAACTTAATAAAATGACGAAAAATGTTTTTTTCATAATGCAGATTGTTAAATAATTTTGTTGTGTAATTTCTTTATTTTAAGTTACCAAAATTACACTTTGTTTCCTTAAAAAACAATACTAATTTTTAAATTACAAGACAAAAAAAAATGCCCAATTCAGGGCATTTTTTAGAAATCAGAACGAATATTATCGTACAATTGAGATTTGTTTTACGGCAGTTTGTCCGCCTAAAATGGCTTTTACAATGTAAGTTCCTTCTGATAAAGAAGATAAATTCATTGCAAAATTATCCGATGTCGATTTTACCGAATATACTTCTTGACCAACCAGATTGTAAACTGTTACATTAGCATCATTCATATTGAATATTGCAAAATTACCATTTGAAGGATTCGGATACAAGGTTAAGTCTGTTCGTTTTAATGCAGAAACTTTTAAAACATCTGTAATAAAATCAGTTTCATCAAATCCTACTCCTTTCAGATACATGAAATCGACCGGATTTACATCGAGCCCTCTAAATGTACTGTAAGCCATCGGAATTTCTATATCAAAATCTTCTCCACCACTAATAGACCATGGTGAAATGTGCATCATGTAGGCGGCTAATTCAGCATCGGTTCCTGCTGTTAAATTTTTGATATCTGAAATAGCACCATCGGAAATTCTTATTCCTCTTGCTAATACATCCGGTTCCATATTAATAGCTTCCGGGCTTGGGACAAGACCTACAGTTTCGTTCCATGCAAAGAAAATGTGTGAACCATTTTCTGTTGAAGAAATTTGCGGCATCAAGCGGTATTCGATATCTCCGAAAGTCTTAGTTCCGTCATCGTTATTTTGTGTGGAAACAAAAACGGAATTAAAATTTGTGCCGTCTTGGGTAACAATATCAAAATAGCAACGAGTAGGAATATAGGTTCCTGCAGGTTCTGTTAATTCTGCGAAAGGATTATAGAAATAATGGGATTGGTCTGAACCCGAACCGATATTTGCAAACATGTGCAAACGATTATAAGAATCAACAGCTAAATCAATTTCAACAAAGAAAGGACGAATGATGTCAGAGGCATCACCAACAAGTTGGTTTGCAATTGTATCAACTGCAGCCCAATCCATAAAGGAAGCATCGTTTCCGGTGATTTTTGTCCAATCGGTTCCTCCGTTTATGGTTTTCCAAATAACAGGGCGACCTTGTGGTGTTGCATCTGTATTGTCTGTTTCTACAGCAATGGCTACAAAATAACCTGTTTGTCCATCGGGACCGAAAGCGACATCCCATTCCGAGCATAATTTAACATTTGCTCCGGCAGTTGTAATTGTTTTTAAATCGGGAACAAATGTATGACTCAAAGACCAATCAATAGCTTGTGTACCTGTATTATAAGTACCTTTCATGAGTTTCAAATTTTCGTACCAACCTAAATCATTTGTTCCGTCATTTGCTGAATGTGAATCTCCAACCATGTACCACAAGCTGTTATCCTGAGCTCTGTAAAGTTTTTGTCCCATTTCAGCACTTCCGGGGAAAACATCATTTTCGAGGTCTGATTTAACACCACCGACAAAAGCTGCGGTTGCAGACCAAGTAGTTGCCCATGTCCCTGACGTAATTGGACCAACGCCTGTAACGACTGCGTTAGCGGTTGTCCCATCAACATCATAAATAACTGCCGAAGGATACCGTCTTGCGGGCGTGCTCGATGCAGCTGTCATGTATGTGTTGTTTGTAAAAGTAGCTCCGCCATTAGTTGATAAATCGAATCCGATAGCTCCTGAAAATGCTTCTTGTCTGTGTACAAAAAGAACAGAATTTAATGTCGAATTGTAATCCAACTGAGTGTAACCATTCACATAAGCACCATAAGCATTTGCTGCAGTTCCCAATGCAATAACACCTGTCAGTTTAGGGGTATTATAGTCTGAATTATAGGGTGCTGCAACACCTAAATCACTAAAACCTTGCAAAGTGTGTACTTGCGGTACACCAACAATCACGTTTTTCTTTTGAGCAAAAAGCCCACCGATAATTGCCATTAAAATAAAAAGTAAACTAAATTTTCTCATAAAAATTGATATTAAGTTAAACAATGTGTAAAATTACATAAATAATATTTAAAATCAAAAAGTAACACATTATTTAAAATTATAGTGTGTTACTTTTTGCTTGATTTTTTACATGTCCTGTCCGTAACCCGTGCCGTCTTCAAAACCTGTTCGTCGGTGTCCTGCAATAATAAATGTGGAGTCGGTACCGAGCGAGGTTCTGTATCTTACAGTCATATAAATACTATCGTTTACAGGCCATTGATTGACAAATACTTTTGTATTTGTCAATGAAACGACTAATCCTTCTGTTTGAATATCAGCAACATCTGATTGGTCGAAGGTTCTGTTATCGACATCGCATTTTACTTTTACTTTAAATTTGTAAAAATTACCGGTACCGTTTCCGGCTTTGTTATCAACCCAAATTGAATCTTTGCCGGCTGTTGCAGTATTATAAATTGTTAATTTATAATAATTTACAACACGTTCCATGTTAGAATTGTAATTTTTAACAAAATATTCGCCATTTAACGGATAGGTTGGTAAATACTCTATTTCATAATCCGGATACGTGTCGCAGGAAGAAAGTGCAAATAGTACGCTCAGTAATATGAGGTAAAAAGATTTTTTTTTCATTTTTCTATATTTTTAAGAGATTATTTGTACATTATACTTTACTCCATTTTCGGGGTGTTGTCGATGTACTGATATAAAACCACAAAGCACCGGTTGTTTGCAATTCGGCTGTTCCGGAATAGTTTACCATTAAGCCGGTTGTAGGATTTAAAACCGTTCCGGGAACAATAATGTAATGTCCTCCGCCAATATCTGCAATTTCGCCGGATACAGGGAATGCGCCTGAATTCATGTTTCCAACAGACCAAAAACCGAGTATGTCCGAATGTGCAACGTTCATATTGGCTTGGCCTAATTTATATTTCCCTGTGATATCGGCATTTAAATTCAAATCTCCTTCGTAAACGAGAATTGTCCTTTTAACGGAATCGACGTAGTTAAATTTATTTTTTGCAATATACGTTAAAAAATACACGCCGGGGGTTTGCGTATCAATGGTGCCCTTCACGGTAATAGCAAGGTCTGCGTCTCCGAGTTTTACTTCGCTGGCATTGCACCCGGGGTCGGAAAATGCCGAGCCTTTTTGAACAGCAATTCGGTTGCCGCCCACTAAATCGAAGAGTGGATAAACTGACACTTGCGAAGTGTTCGCAGTTTCATTTTTATCGAAGTAATCCAAAGCTTTTTGGCAACTTGTGGAAAGTAAACCAATAAATGCAATGAATAACAATAATTTAATATTTTTCATATTTTATAGTTTAAATTGATTTATTTTTTATCCCACCAAACTTTGGTCGTAATACCTGCCGGTTGTGTGGGCGTGTTCGGATTTGTTTGTACTTCGGCTTGCGGAAACCATAATCGTTTGGGCATTTGAGATGATGGTAAAACGCTCGAAACCGATGGAATGAGAATTGTAGGATAATGCGTTCTGTTGTATTCAAAAAATGCTTCGAGTCCTTGAATGTTTGTCATGCTCAACCATTTTTGAAAAATAATAGCTTCCAAATTCACTTCAAAATCGCTGCTTGCAGGATAAGCATAGGCTGTGGGTATGGTTGCTGTAACTCCTAATCTGGAAAAACTTGCTGCAATCCCTAAATTGTACAGTGATGCAGCATCTCCTCCCAAATAACCTCTTGCTGCTGCTTCGGCTTGAAGAAAATAACTCTCGGCAGCTGTTATAAAATAGACCGGAGATACACTGCTGATCTTTTCTATTGATATTTCAAGAGGTGTGCTTTGTAAATTTGGTCCGTATCCCTGCAACATTCCTGCATGTGTTGTACTACCCGACGGAAGATAAAAAAGTGCGTCAATTCGAGCATCTCCTAATAAAATATCGATGACTGTTTTACTTGCTCCTACATTGATTCCACCGAAACGGAAAAATTCTGTTTCACAAAAAGGGTTTCCTTGATTCGGACTTGTACTGTAATTTGTAAAAGCTGCATCACTTGTTAAAAAGATTGCACCCTGAGCCGCCATTTGTTGAATACCGGCTTGCGTAACTTCGGGGCGGGCATAGACTTGTCGTAAATAAATTTTCAATTTGAGTGTGTTGGCAAACCGAACCCAACTGTCCATATTTCCTGCAAAGAGTAAATCATCTTTCCCCGGAACACTGCCTTTGGACTGACTTAAATCATACGCTAATGCTTCATCGATTCTTTGAATTAAACCATCATAAACAGTTTGACCGGAATCGAAATGCGGGTTTACTTTTTGCAAAGCTTCACTAAATGGAATCTGGTCGTATAAATCCGCTAACATTTGATAGGAATAGCATTGAAGCACTGTGGCAATGAAATAATAATTCCAATTTTCTTGATTCTTTGCCTCTGTACGAACCCATTCCAAATCGTTCATACCGCCGGCGTACAATTCATTCCAAGGTCTGTCGAAATAATCGACTGAAATGCTGTACGCATCAATACTTATATATTGCGGACCTCCGTGTTGAGAAGTCCAATGTTGCGACCAAAATCCGCCTAAAACTTGAAACTGTCCGCCGTAAATATATGCCAGTGAAGCTTGACCTGCAGGTAACACTAAGTCCACCGTAGAACTTGACGGATTGTTTGGGTCGTAATTAATATCCATGTCGCAACCCACTGCGAAAATGCTTAGGAACATTAATATTATTAAATAACGTTTCATAAATATTTTTTTTATTGATAAATAAACTTGAAATTATTTTTTTGTCGCGAATATTTTAAAAATCGAAACAAAAAATCATGTGATTTCTAGAATGACAATTGAACGCTGAATCCTATTGATTTTACAGCCGGTGTTCCGCTAAATTCGCCATAGTCTGCTAACGCATTGTTTCCAAAAGTGGTTACTTCGGGGTCGATAAAACGGTTTTCTTCCGGTGTCCAAATCAACAGATTTCTGCCGACAAGACTAACAGTAGCCCCTGTTATATGGATTCTTTCAACGATTCTTTTTGGAATGATATAGTTTAAACTCAATTCTCTGAGTTTAACAAAAGATTTAGAGATAACACTCGATCGTTCTCCTGTCAAACCGCCATATCCCCAATAAGTTTCAGGACTTCCGCCAATGGCTGAACTCACTACCGGGATATCATTATCGACATAAACCGGATTTTCTACTGTTCCGACATTTTTAACTGAGTTTGGTATTATGAAAGGTTCTCGCATATTGTAAAGTGTGTTCACCGAATTTCCTGAAAAGTAAACAATCGATGCTGTCCGCGAATACATTAAACCGCCTTGTCGAATATCGAGCAAGGTATTCAAACTTAATCCTTTATACGAAAATTTATTGGTTAAACTTGCCATATAATCGTACTCGCCTGTTCCGTAAACGGAATTGTAGGGAGCATTTTGTGGAAATCCTTGAGAATTGACAACAATATGCCCTTGTCCGTCAGTCAAAGGAGCCGGTCCTCTAAAAACACCCATAGAATAACCTTCTACAATGTCAAAACTTACGGTTGACAAACCTCCCCAAGGCAACTCTGTTAAGTTTTCACCCAAATCTAAGACTTTATTTCGGTTTATTGAATATGTTGCGGTAACTTCCCATGAGAAATTCTTTTTCTCGATTGGTTTTACAGATAATAAGACTTCAAATCCTTTATTCTCAATGTTTCCGATATTTGTGTATTGGTAGAGATATCCGGTAGAAGCAGGTTGTTGTTGGCGAATAATTTGGTGAACGCTATTTTTTTTATATATCGAAAAATCGATAGAAACTCTATTTTTGAAAAATCTCATATCTGTTCCTAATTCGGACTCGTAAGTAAATTCGGGAGTTAATTCAGGATTTCCAATAGTGCCTGATACTTCATAACCGTTAACATCATTAACCGGAAGGTTATAATTTGTAAAACCATCGCTCATTGAGCCGGATATAAATACCGGATTTATAACATAAACGGAGGCATCTTTTCCTGTTTTTGTATATGAACCTCTGATTTTACCAAAAGTTAAAAATTTTTGAATGGCGGGAAAGGCTTCGGTGAATACGAATGAACCGCTTCCGCTGTAATACAGAAAAGAATTGTTTTTCAGAGGTAAGGTCGAGGACCAATCATTTCTTAAGGTACCTTCAACATAAAAATATTTATAATTGACACTTGCTTGTCCATAAACACCAACAAGTTGTCGTTTTGAATTATAGTCAACAACTTCGGGTACAGAAGAACTGTTATTAATTTGATAAAAATTTGGCACATCAAGTGTTAAAACCTCGGCACTGCTGTATTTGTAAACGTCTTTATTAAAATTATGTCCTGCTAAAGCATTAAAATTAAAATCCCCAAAGGCTTTATTGAACGTTAAAATAAAGTCGGTTGTTAATTGCGACATCATTTCTTTTTCATCTTTTACTCTTCCAGATTCATTTTGGCTGTTTCCTGCATTGTAACCGCCGTTAATTTTAATGGCTCTCCAATATTTGGTTTGGCTGTTCGAAACATCCATACCGGTTCGAAACAAGGCATTGAAAAATTCGTTAAATTTATAGGATAATTCTCCGCTTCCATACACGTGGTCGTCATTATTCAAATTTCCGTTTTCGTTGAGAATCCAGTAGGGATTTGTTGTATAATTTCCAAAATAATTATCGTTGTTGAAAAATTTATTTTTGTAATCAGCCAACTCTAATAAGGGAATATCCCGAGAAGTTTGCAGAATATTGTCAAACACCGCTTGTTCTTGTCCTGATGAAACGGAAGAGTTCGTTTTTTTTGCATAATTAACGGAAGCAGAGCTACTGAACTTATCAGAAAAATTGGCATTTCCTCTGAGAGAAAAAGTATGTCTTTTGTAAGAGTCTGCATCTGTTGGCCAAATTCCATCGGCATCGACATAAGAATATGACGAAAAATAACTTACCTTTTCATCTCCACCGGATAAAGATACAGAGTGATTGTAAGTTTTTCCGATATCAAAAAAATCTTTTACATTATTTTCGAGCGGAGAATATGGTTTAATGAGTCTTTCGCCGTCAACGGTATATCCCCAATATCTCATAGCACCGTCCATACGCGGTCCGTAACTCGTATTTTCTCGTAAATCCCATGCTCCGCCGATTCCTTGTCCAAAAATATTTTGATATTGTGGTAATCGTAGTGGGGTATCGAATGTGGCTGTTCCTGTATATTTTATATCCAAACCTTCTTTTGCCCCTTTATTTTTCCCTTTTTTGGTTGTGATGATAATGACACCGTTCGATGCTCGTGAGCCATACAATGCACTTCCGGCAGAACCTTTCATGATATTCATTGATTCGATATCATCGGGATTAATATCATTGATACCGTTTCCAAAGTCGGTTCCGTCGTTCAAATCGTCATTGGAATGCGAGCGATTATTGATTGGTATCCCATCAACAACGTACAAAGGCTGATTGTCTCCGTTGATACTGGTAAATCCTCTTAAAATAACACGGGTAGATGAACCGGGGGCACCTGAACCTGATGTTATATTAACTCCGGCAACCTTTCCTTGCAACGCATTCATTGCACTTGAAACGCGTCCTTCGGTTAAATCATCATTCCCGACTTTTGTTGAAGAATAACCAAGTGCTTTCTCGTTTTTCTTAACGCCCAAAGCAGTAACTACAACCTCTTCAACCTCTGTTGCTTCACTTTTTAGTGCAACATTTACTACGGTGCGTCCGGCAACCGTAACTTCGGCATTTTGCATTCCTACAAAAGAGATTACCAATTCGTCCGAACCTTCGGGCAGGGTAATCGAATATACTCCGTCGAGATTGGTAATGGTGCCCACCGTTGTGCCTTTTACAAGTACGTTCGCTCCGGGAATAGGTTCTCCGGTTACCTCATCGGTAACCGTTCCCGTAACCTGCGAAAATACTTGCAGACTGAACAAAGCAGACAAAACAAGTAAAAACGTAAATTTTTTCATATAAAACTTAATATTGGTTAATAAACTAAAAGATTTCTTTTTAACGCCCAAAACTAAATAAAAATTATCTTTTTTGCAATTCTTATCCTGTAAAATAAAGAAATGATATTTATCATTGATTGTGCGTTGCAAATGCCATTTCTCATTCTAAGACAGTTATCAAGAGAAAAACCCTCCTTTTTTGGGCTATTGATTTTGCTATCTGTCTATTTTTTTGTTAACGATATCTAAGATTTCTTTTTCCAATTCGAGTGCTGCTTGTTGGATTTTTGTAGCTTGGTTTAGCACATTTGTTGCATATTCTTTATCTTCTATACTTGGTAAATTGATTTTAACATTTAAAAATGCTCCGGAAATTCCGGCCCTTGCTGCCAATGCTCCAACTCCGGCATCACTGATGGAGGCTTC
The DNA here is from genome assembly GCA_020721645.1 of Draconibacterium orientale. Taxonomy (GTDB): domain Bacteria; phylum Bacteroidota; class Bacteroidia; order Bacteroidales; family JAADGE01; genus DYMH01. The sequence continues at coordinate 7,039 of DYMH01000023.1, read as the reverse complement.
GAGTCCGGTTTCTGCCATGGCTTTGAGAATTTGCAGCGACTCGGAGGCTAATTTCATAATTTTAAATGGCACTTCGGTTGCTTTTACCGTAGCTGCTTGGATGGCTTGATTGCGAATGAATTTATCGGTTTCGGAGTTTTTGGGCAATTGATAGGCTTCGAGAATTGAGTTGAATGCGGCGGTATCTTCATCGACTAAAACCAAAAGTTCTTTTTTTAGTTTTTGTCCTTTTTCAGCCCATTTCGAGTATTCTTCCCAGCGTTCGTCCCAACCTCGTTTTTGAGCCGAGAGATTGGCAACCATAACACCCAGTGCAACTCCCAATGTTGCTAAATAGGCCGAAATGGAACCTCCGCCCGGAGCCGGTGATTCTGATGACGTTTCATCGGCAAATTTCCAAATCGGAAGATTAACAAGTTTTTTGGAAGTATCGGTATCTAAAATATATTCTATTATTTTTTCTTTTGGATTGAAGTGTTTTACCTCGTCTAAACCAAGCGATTTTATGGCAATTTTAATGATTTCGTCTTCCGGAATGCCGAGTGAGCGTTGCTGTTTGGTCAGGAAATATTTTCCGGCATCGAGTAGGGCTTGAAGCGGGATTAATCCCACCAATTCCGAACCTGTTACACGTAATCCGCGTGCGTGTGCACTTTTGCAAACTTCATCGAAAGCAAGGTGAACGGGAGTTACCGTAATATCGGTAAGGTTCATAGAAATTTGTGCTATGCCGAAATCTTCGATATACCAGCCGATTGCCTTCACTTTTTTCAGGGTTCCGGGAATGCGTACAGGTTTGCCGTTTTCGTCTTTTACGATTTTTCCGGTAAGTGTGTTTCCTTCGCGTTTTACGCGTCCGGCTTCGCGTACATCAAAAGCTATGGAATTGGCTCGCCGTGTTGATGTTGTATTTAAATTGACATTGTATGCAACCAAGAAATTACGGGCACCAATGGCTGTTGCCCCTGTTTTGGCAACAAATTCGGCAGGTCCGAAATCGGGAACCCACTCCGGTTTTGTTAATTTTTGTTCTAAACCTTCGTATTCGCCGGAACGGACAACAGCTAAATTTTTTCGATTCGATGAAGAGGCAGCAAATTCGTAGCAATAAATCGGATATTTTAATTCTTCTCCGGCTCTTTTCGCCAATTTGCGAGCATAATCGGCGGTTTCTTCCATGCTGATATTGGCAATGGGAACCAATGGACATACATCGGTAGCACCAAATCGCGGGTGCTCGCCTTTATGTTTGCTCATATCAATAATTTCGCTTGCTTTTTTCATTGCTCGAAAAGCCGCTTCGATAACCGGTTCAGGTTCGCCGACAAAAGTAACTACCGTTCGGTTGGTTGCTTTGCCGGGATCAACATCTAAAAGACGAATGCCTTCAACGGATTCAATGGTGTCGGTTATTTGTTTTATTATTCCCATATCGCGTCCTTCGCTGAAATTGGGTACACATTCTATGAGTTTTTTCATCTGTTTATAATTTTATTTTGGCGAGATGGAGGTCCACAAGTGTTTATCCTCCAAGTGCTTAGTTTAATATGCTTTATAATCATGCTTTTGAGTGTTTTACCAAAATCATGGACGTTTCATTTTATATTGTGTGTTTCAATTAATTTTCTTTTGCAAATTTGCAAATTATTGCCGTTTAATCCAATTTTACGATATTTTTTTTCGATTTATAAAATTTCTCCGTTTAAAATAACAGTTTCAATCAAGTCGCTGCCAAAGGCGTAGGGGAAAAATTCGAGTGAAGGAATATTTTTGGTGATAAAAATATTTGCAATTTTTCCGGGTGTGATACTTCCTGCGCGGTCGGAAACTCCCATAGCATAAGCCGAATTAATGGTTGCGGCATTCAATACTTCTTGTGCTGTCATTCGATAATTGACCATTGCCAAAGACATCATGAGTTTCATATTTCCCGAAGGTGATGAGCCCGGATTGAAATCGGAAGCGATGGCAATCGGCAGTCCGGCATCTATCATTCGACGAACGGGCGAAAAGGGTAAATTGAGGAAAAAGGCAGCTCCGGGTAAAACGGTCGGCATGGTTTGCGAAGATAAAAAGGCATCAATTTCAGCCTGTTCGATGTATTCGAGATGGTCGGCAGAAAGTGCATTATATTTTGTTGCAATTTGTACACCGCCCGACAGTGCCAATTCGTTGGCATGAATTTTTGGTATGAGACCGAATTTGTGCCCGGCTTCGAGGATTTTTGCTGTTTCGGCAAGGGTGAAAAATCCTTTATCGCAAAAAACATCAATAAAATCAGCTAATTTTTCGGCAGCAACGGCAGGCAGAATTTCACGAACAACGTAATCGACATATTCTGTTTGTCGTCCTTTGTATTCGGAAGGTAGAGCATGTGCTGCCAAAAAAGTTGATTTAATAATTAAAGGTGTCGTTTCTTTTAAACGTTGAACGACACGAAGCATTTTCATTTCGCCTTCAAGTGTTAAACCGTAGCCGCTTTTAATTTCGACGGCACCCGTGCCTTGTGTGATAATTTCGTGAATGCGTTCGAGCGATTGTTCGTACAATTCATCTTCCGATACCGAATTTAATAATTTTGAAGAATTTAAGATGCCTCCGCCGCGTTGAGCTATTTCTTCGTAGGACAGTCCTTTTATTTTATCAACATATTCAATTTCTCGGCTTCCGGCATAGACCAAGTGGGTGTGTGAATCGCAAAACGAGGGGAAAACCGATTTGCCTTGGGCATCAATTTCTGAAAGATAATCCGACTGATTGTAAATTTCAGGATTTAGAGAGTCCATTGTTCCGTAACTGCTGATTTTATCGTCTTCAATATAAAGAAAGGCATTTTTGACAATCGGCAAGGTACTTAATTGGCTGCCTGCAAGTTTGTCGATACCTGTGGAGCGAACTTGGACAAGATTTTCAATATTTGTTATCAGTAGATTTTGGGTCATCTTTTTGTGATTTTATTTTTTTTCGACAACTTATCAGTTTTCAAAAATAATATTTTTAATTTCACAATTCTAAGACTTTTATCAACAAATGAATTACTGAGCCAAGTATAAAAAGTATAAAGTTTGAAAACGAAAAGTGTAAAGCTGTTCATAATAAGCAATTTATGTAAAAACATGGATTTATCTTAAAGTCCTTAACTTCAGTATTATAACTTTATAAACTTTCTACTTTATAACTTTTTAAACTGATCTCATTACTTTTTAGTTCTGTTCTTTTTTTTTCTAATAAAATACTGAATTTGTCGTTTATAAAATATTATTTTTCACACTAAATATCAATAAAAATGAAAAAAATTACTTTATTTATTTTGATAAGTTTCTTTGTCAGTGCCGTTTTTGCACAAATCGACACAAAAAAGACCTGTTTTTACCAAGATTCAGAAATCGCATCGAATGGCGACATCAAATTGATGTCAAAAAATCCGGTTGCGAAGTTCAATTTTTCAAAATTTGAATTAAAAATTATCAACAACAGTAAGGATTTTGTGTACTTTTTGCCTTCATATTGTATTTTCAAATATGAAAAAGGCGAGTTCAATCCCAAGGAAAAAAAAGCCATCATTGTCCGCCCGGACGACCAACGCAGTCCTACATTAAAAGTTGAAGGCGGTAACGATTTTTTAGTAAATCAATACGAATTTCAGCCCGGCGGCTTTTATACTTTTTCGGGAGAAGGGAGTCCGATTTCGGTAGCCGATTTTCATTTACCGGCAAACAAGAACGATTTTCAGGCAGGTGATTTTACGGTGCAAATGCTGCATTTGAAAAAGCAAACCGATGAAACTGCGGTTCAATTTGAAGTTACATATCATGGTGATAAAATCGGCATTGTTTTTCCTTCGCGAGCCGTGTTGCGAACCGCTGACAGTACAGAGTGGGCAAATGCACGTTCGAGCATGAAACCGGATATATTGGAGAAAAACGAAAAAATGAAATTTACATTAATTTACCAAATTCCGGGAAAAATAACGGATATGCAATTTGCAAGTATGGATATTGTTTGGAAAAAAGTTTTTACGGAATCGGTGTTAGAAAAAATTGAATTTCAGGGAAGTCCAATTGTTATTGATGAAGGAAAAACTGCCGAAAAAAATAAAAAATAATTTTTTTAAGGATTTATGTTTCAATGTCGTTTAGTTAAGAAATGTATTTGCTGTTCGGCTATGGCTCTGCCTAAGTCGATTTATCATGACAGGCTCTGTCTGTCAAAGCAAGGCAGAGCCTTGCAAAATAAGCCCAACTGAGGCAGAGCCTCAGCCGAACACATGCTTTACTAAAAGACATTGATTTATGTTTTCAAAAAAATAACGATTTTCTGTATCGAATGTACTTAAAATCGTTATTCTGATTTATAGAGGCATCGGAACTACATCTTATATATCAATTTCTTGATGTTCGTGTCTTAATAAATCGTTGATGGTTTTAACGGGGTTGAATGTTTCGAGCGGCACTTCAACAAAAATGGTGTTCCAAAAAGCCATGGCACCGTTCCACAAGCCTGGCAGTTCCTGGGCTTTAAGTTCTCTGCCGTCTTTGGATTTAAGGGAAATAAAACCGGTTTGCGGGTCGATGAAATCGGGAAGATTGAATTTTTTTCCTTGGTAATCTTTTACCGATAAAACCAAATCGACAGGATTGAAATGTGTTGCGGCATTGAAAATTTTCTTTTTTTCGGGATTTTTTTGGTCAATTTCGGCACTTTCAATAATTTGAAGTGAAACGGAACCTGTTTTTGAATGAACGAAAAACGGTCCGCCGCCGGGTTCACCTGCATTGCGTACCATTCCGCAGACTCGAATCGGGCGATTGAGTTTTTTAATCAGATACTGTTTTTTTTCAGTGTCCGATTTTTCGGCAAATTGAGTGTCAACTTGAATTGATAATTTATTTTTTAGATAAGAAACAATTTCGTCTAAAATATGAGGTTCTGTATCGGATTGTAAACGATTCAGAAAATTGAAAATTTCGTTTCGTGTTTGAATTAACAACCCGCCGAGGGCTTTTTTATAGGTAATGCTTGTCGATTTGAGGCGGTCGGGAACCACGTTGTCGATATTTTTCACGAACAAGATGTCTGCATCAATATCATTCAGATTTTGAATCAATGCACCGTGCCCGCCGGGTCGAAACACGAGGCTGCCGTTTTTCTCGCGAAACGCTTCATTGTTCATATCCACTGCGATTGTATCTGTCGATGGGTGTTGTATCGAAAAATCGATGTCGTATTCGAGCGAAAATTTTGATTTGTATTCGGGTAAAATATTGTTAATGAGTTCTTTAACTTTTTCGGTGTGTTCGGGCGAAACGGTAAAGTGTATGGCAACTTTCCCGTTGCAATTGCCGTACAGCGCACCTTCTGTAAGATGTTCTTCGGCTGATGTTCGGGATTTTCCGAGATATTTGTGGAATTGTATTAATGCTTTTGGAAGGTTGCCGTAGTTTAATCCTTTTTCGTTCAACAATAAATCCAGCACTTCAACATAATCCGAGTCAATTGTAAAATTTCGGGTTTTACACAATGTGAGCAAATCGTTGTAAAAAGCAAATTTTTTGATGTTTTTGAAAAAATCTTCAACATTTTTCTCGTTATGATTGAAGAAAAAATCTTCGCTTTTGTCATATTTTTCGATAAAATTGTATAAATCTTTGAACATTCTGCTTGCAGCTCCGGAAGCCGGTACAAATTTGACGATTTTTTCGTGCAACAGTGCAGTCTCATACAAAGAGGCGAATGTTGCAATTTCGGATTCTGTAAATCGTTTGATGCCGCCGTTTTCTATGGTTGCAGCTGCCGCAATATCGGCAAAAGGAAAGCCATTTTTGAAATTTTCGATTTGAATTTCTATGGTCTGAGGCGAAATCCCTTTTTCTTGGAGTTGAAGCAAATCTTTTTCGGTGTGAATTGTTTTCATTTTTTAGTTATTTTAAGATTTTTTGATACCAAAAACAGCTAAATTTACGATGTTTAAATGCTTTATATTTAACAAAAATTATTGCCGACGTTGTTCTTTTTGTGGGGTATTGAAAGTAAAAAGTTCGTGTTACCGAAAAAGTTATTTTCTTGCACAAATGTTTGTGTTACAGAAATCTGTCCCACAGTGGGGAATAATATGTTATACGCTTAATTATCATAATTTCAAGCTGTTAAATTCAATTGTATTTTTAATATTCTTTTAGCCAAAGTATTTGGTTTGTTGTTAAATCTAAACAAAAAATAGTATTTTTAATATTAAAAAAAAGATAATCCTTATATTTTATGTAATTAGAGATTTTTGAATTAATTAATTTTTTGTTTTCAATTAAAACGGAAAATTTAGAATTTCTCAGACTGTCGTAATAATTCAATTCGTTATTTTTTTTTATTAGTGAAAATCCTGACTGTTTTTCCGGCTTGTAATTATTCCAATTCAAATATTTATTATTTTTTGTATCATTGTTTTCAATTGTGTTGTTTTCAGCATTGTAAATTCTAATTTCATCACCTTTACCTCTTATTATGATATTTCCATATTCTATTCCTATTATTTTAGCATCGATACCTATCAGTCTTCTGTCAATTTCTTCACGGGAGTATATATCAACAACATATAAGCGTGAAATATTATAATCATCGCCCATTCGTTTAACTTTTCTAAAATTGTAATCAATAAAATATAATTTATTATCAACAACAATAATTGATGTTATATTTTTAACATTTCCGAAATTACCAAAAATCCAAATTAAAAACAAAACGAAAAAAACGATGAAAGGGAAAAAAACAGCAATAAATAGTCTAAGTTTTTCGTGATTAACAGTATCCCAAAATTTAAAAACTAGAAATCCTAATCCTATAAATATGAACCAAATAATTAGGGGTGGATACATGGTTGAAAATATAAAATCTATAAATTCCATAAATTTTAATTTATAATCATTTCTTTTTCTTTTATCAATTCTTGTTCTTTTTCTATTGGAATATTTAATCCTTTTTTTGTTTTTAAAATTTTTAGACTTATTTACTTAATCAATACAATTTGCGACCAATTCAAATTTAT
>DYMH01000146.1 GCA_020721645.1 Draconibacterium orientale | reverse complement strand
TCTGCCGTAAAATTTATGCAAACCATTCTGAGCAAACAAATATCAAATCAAATAGACTGCAACATCAACCCCGATTTTTTTAAACATTTTGAAAGCGTAAAAATAAAAGATGCCACACGCTTCGACTTACCCGATGAATTCGAAGATAAATTCAAGGGCTACGGCGGAAAAAACTGTTCGGCATCAGCAATTTGCATCCAATACGAATACGCATGAAGACAGAAAAAATTCTTGACATGGATTTAACAAATGCCATAATTCCGGACGTAACCGATGCCACAAAAAAACGAACGACATAAAGCCCAACGAATTGATAATTCGCGATTTCGGATATTTTTCATTGCCCGTACTCAAAGAAATAATCAAACAAAAAGCATACATCGTAAGCCGATTACAAACCAAAATACACATTTTTCAAAACGATGAAACTCAAATCAGCTTCGAGAAACTTTATGCTTGGATGAAAAAAAACAACATCACACAACTGCATAAAAATGTGTTGATTGGAAAAATTGACAAAATACCCGTTCGGCTGTACGCGGAAACCGTGCCCGAAGAAATTTATCAAAAAAGATTACAAAAAATAGAAAAATATAACAAAAAGAAAGGACACAAAACCTCAGACGATTACAAAGCCCGAATAAGATTTAACTTATTTATAACCAACGTAGATGAAGAAAAACTTCCGACCGAAAAAATTTACAGCCTGTACAAATTACGATGGCAAATCGAACTGATTTTTAAAAATTTAAAATCCAACATAAAAATAGATAAATTGCGTCCCGTAAAATTCAACCGCTTCATGTGCATATTATATGCAAAATTGCAGCTATATGTGCTGAACAACCAAATTTTCAATATGACACGAAAAACAATGTACCTTAAAAAAAATAAATTATTGAGTCGAGATAAATGTTTTAAAACTCTTATAGCCGATTTTGAGATATTACGTAAATTAATAAAAAATAAGACACAGAGTGTAACAAAATTTATTAACAAAACAGCAAAAAAAATGTCGAAAAATCATTGGCTTGAAAAACGAAAAGACAGAGAAAATTTTGAAGAAATATTTGGTTTATTTATTTGATATACTGAAATATAATGATTATATTTGAAAAGAAAAACGAGGGAATTATAACAGTAATTCACCTCGTAAATACAAACTTAAAAATGTTCTTTGATATGGCTAAAAATACAAATTTAAACCCTATTTCCAAAAGAAATGGGGTAAAAAATGAATTTAACGCTAGATAACAATAAGTTACAAAAATTAAACTGACGGCTATGGCTTTAAAAAGGAGGAATTACGACCGAACATTCAAAACCATTTATTTTTATGGGGGCATTTACGGATAAGCATTAGATATTAACTAATAAACCAATGTCGTTTAGTTACGAAATGAATTTGCTGTTTGACATAGGCTCAGCCTAAGTCGAACACATTCTAAACGACATTGAATAATAAACTGAAAATCATGGGAGAAGTCATTTTTGAATTTTTGGGAATTGTATTTGTCGAATTTATTTGGGCAAAGGTATTCGGTGCCATAGGAGCTTCAATACGTTGGCTTTTCGGAACACTTTGGAGAACGCTTTTCGGAAAACCAATTTTTAAATTTCGCGATTACCTCTACGGAATCGAAAATTCGGGAGATTGGTTTGATACATCGAGGCGAAGCATTAACAGCATCTTCGGTTTAATAGCCGTTATTTTATTAATTTACGGTTTGGTGGGGAACTAATCCGACTAAATGTCGAATTGTTTTTTTTTAGTTTACAATTGATATTAATTCCGAAATTTTGTGTATTTTTGATGTGCATTGAATATTTTCAGTGCAAATATGATTTAATGCCTAACAATTTCTAAATAAGTGATTTAGAGACAAGTTGGTATTTTTTTTGATAAATTTTAGTTTTTTCTCAACATATTTGTACTACAAAATCATAAATTTATATGTTCAGTTTAAAAAGTCGCATGCGGTTATATTGCAAAATTTTTGTCATCAAAATACTGTAAAACAGTTAATTAGATAACAGCCTTGCGACTCTGATTCCAAAATTTGTGCTTTTATACCAAACTCATTTATAATAAAAAAGATTCAAAAATGAAACGGATAATTCTGTTTTTTTGGTTGATTTTAGGAATTTCTTATATGGGATTTACTCAATCGGTTTTGAAAATTTATACCGATTTGCCCGACGAATCGGCAAAATTTATGCTTTGGCTCAACGGCGAAAAGCAAGATGCTGTTCCGATGTCGGAAATTGAAATAGACGATTTGGCAGCCGGCAAATACGAAATGCGCGTTGTTTTTAATGCCGATACCATTGCTGATTATGTGAAGGTAATAAAAATTCAGGCAAACAAAAACATCACATTTAAAGTTGTTAAAAAAGGCGAATTTGGTAAAGAATCCGGCAAAATGGGACGTGCATTCGGCACAAAAACAGGCACAACCGGCGAAAATGAAAAAGAAGGACTGGTCGATTGGTATCGATTGGAAATTATAAAATAGATATGAGTCCGGTATAAAAAGCTCAAATTTTAGAATCAGACACGCAAAGCAGTTATCTAATTAACTGTTTTACAGTATTTTGATGACAATAAATTTTGCGTATATAACCGCTATGCGACTTTTTAAACTGAACACAGATATAGAAAAAATGCTTTTTGAAACAAAAAAAAACAGCCATTTCAGGCTGTTTTTATTATATAGTGTCAAGAATTTGGATTAAATAATTGCCATTTGGTCCAAAACATTCATAACCTCTTTAACGGCAGCAGCCGAATCAGTCAGTAATTTTGTTTCATCGGCATTCAAATCGACTTCAATAATTTTTTCGATACCATTTTCTCCCAAAACAACCGGAACGCCAAGATAAATATCTTTCATACCGTATTCGCCGTCGAGATATGCACAAACGGGCAAAATTCGGTTTTGATTGCGAACAATGGATTCAACCATATCCATAACAGCAGCAGCCGGAGCCAGCCATGCCGAAGTTCCCATGAGATTAACCAATTCGCCGCCGCCTTTCTTGGTACGTTCGACAATAGCATCTAATTTATCAACAGGCAACAATTCGGTAACCGGAATCCCGTTCACCGAAGTATATCGCGGCAAGGGAACCATTGTATCGCCGTGTCCGCCCATGAGAAGAGCCGAAATGTCCTTAGGTGCAACGTTTAAAGCTTCGCCCAAAAAAGCACGGAAACGAGCTGTATCCAATGTTCCTGCCATGCCAAAAACTTTGTTTGCCGATTTTTTCGAGGTTTTGAAGGCGGCATAAGTCATCACGTCCAAAGGATTAGAAACCACAATGATAATGGCATTGGGCGAGAATTTTATCGATTTTTCGGTAACTTCCTTAACAATGCCGGCATTGGTTTTAATCAAATCGTCGCGAGACATGCCCGGTTTTCTGGGCAAACCGGAAGTGATGACAATAATTTCGGAATCTTTCGAGCGTTCGTAATCATTGGTAACGCCAACAACACGTGTGCTGAATTTAAAAATCGGGGCTGTTTGCCAAATATCTAAGGCTTTGCCTTCGGCTAAACCCGGTTTGATGTCGAGCAAAATAATTTCCTCGCACAAATCTTTGATTGCAAGAACATTAGCAACTGTTGCACCAACATTTCCGGCACCGATAACTGTAATTTTTTTCATGGTTTTATAAAATTTTATGAATATTTGGAATGTTTTTTTTGATTCCCAAATTTAAAAATTCTTTTTCAAATCTACATATTTACATACTATTTATTTTCGTTTCCGAAAAAATTAACAACTTTACAAAAACATCGAATAATTAAGATGAAAAATCTGAAAATATTTCTTAGGTTTGTAAAAAATATATAATTTGCACTGTTTTTGATAGAAGTATTAAATACTTTAATAATCGAAATGAAAGAAATTCCGGCAAATAATCTTTTAGAACTCGCTTACGACTTGTTTTCCAGAGTAAAAAACTCTGATTTTGAGTATGTGTATCGCGGAAATTTTTCGCAACGAATGTCGAAAAAGATACTCAATTTGGCAGAAACCAATGTGAAAAATACCGTTGACCAAACATCGCTTCGAAATCGCATTTATTTTATTATGGTCGAAGGTCTTCAAAATGTTACCAAACACGGCGAAGAATCTGTCGATTCGGAGAATACCGGCTTGTTTGCAATACAAAAAAATAAAGACAAATATTTTGTTACAACGGGCAATATCATCAAAAAAGAGAATGAAATTTTGCTCCGCCCCAAATTAGAGCAAATCAATTTGTTGGAAAAAGACGAACTGAGCCATTTACACAAAGAAATATTGATTTCGGGCGAAATTTCGGATAAAGGCGGTGCCGGCTTGGGATTAATAGAAATGGCACGCAAATCCGGCAACCGGCTTTTGTACGATTTTAAACCAGTGGACGAAAACGAAACTTTTTTCTATTTTCGTACCGAAATACCGAATCAAACACAAAATCAAACCAATATTCCCAGCATTAATGACCAGCGCTCTATTGAAGATATAAAAAAATTGCACGACAGCTTGGATAAAGAAAATATCCTTGTAAATTTTAACGGGCAATTCAACCGCGAAAATATCCTGAGCCTGCTGTCGATTATTCGAGGAGATATGAATGCCGGCATCTCCTCCAAAAAAGTGTACAATGTCATGGTCGAAATGTTACAAAATATCAGCAAACATACAAATGACATCGAATTGGAAAAACAAAATCGCGGTGTGTTTTTTATGAGCAAAAAACAAACAGAATTTATCCTTACTTCCGGAAATTATATCTCTGTCGAGAGAACCGAGGCTCTTATTAAAACATTTGAATTTATTAATAGCTTAAATTTAAAAGAGTTACATGCTTATTACGATAAAATATTGCTCGAAAAAGATATGGTTACCGAAAATAAAACCGGGCTTGGTTTAACGGATATTCGCATAAAAAGTGAGAAATTACTAAAATATAAAATCAAACCTATAAACGAAAAATTAAATTTTTTCACACTCCAAACTTCAATTACCGACATCGATTAACCCTGTGATATGAAACCATTAATTTTAGAAGCAACAGAAGACACTCCCGAAATTTATTTTAATCCGGCAGAAAATGTTTTTCGTATGGCAAAATCCTCTTTGCCCGAAAATGCAATCGCATTTTATAAACCCATTATCGAATGGTTGAAAGAATATGGTAACGACCCGAACCCGAGAACACGCTTCGATTTCGATATCGAATATCTCAATACGGCATCATCGAAACAAATTTTTGAAGTGATAATGTTAATCAATGAATTATCGAGTAAAACGCAGGTTTCGGTTGTTTGGCATTATGATGTTATTGATGAAGATATGCTGGGACTTGGTACACGTTTTTCGCATCTGGTTAAAGTAAAATTCGACTTTGTGGCTTATGAAAATGACGATTTGGAGTTTTAATAGACACAAGACACAAGACACAAGAAATTTATATTTTTAAAAACTCCGACAGAATCATGGTTTTGTCGGAGTTTTATTATTTTTCACAAATGTTATTATTGTATTGATAATTCTTTTAAGAGCAGTTTTTCGATTTCATCTGCCGGTTTTGAATTGATAATCAGGTGATTATTGATAAGAATTGTAGAGGTTTAGTAAACTCCGTAAGAATCTAATAATGTGATGTTTTGTTGTAATTTTTCAAAAATTTCTTTGTTGTAAAAATCGTGTTCGAAACGTTTCATATAATACATACCCTAATACTTTTGAAAACCTTATTTTTATTAACGATTTGCATATCAAATAGGATGATTAAAAAAAGCTGTCCGTTTCGGACAGCTTTTCAAACTATTCACTATCACTTATTATTGAACTAAAAATTTCACGAATTTCGAACTTCTTCTGTTTGTTATTTTTATTACATATATACCGGAATTAAGATTTTCGATATTTATTTCTTTTCTCGTCGGGGTATCTAATAAACCATTATAAACAACCTGTCCGTTTGGACTAATAATTTCGATGAGCGAATTTAATTCAATTGTTTTTGTTTCAATTGAAATAAAGGTGCTTGCGGGGTTGGGGTAAACAGAAATATTTCCTTTGGAAGTTTCTGATATTCCGTCTAAAATATTTACGGTTATGTAATTATTTTTTAGTACTGAATTATCGCCGCAGAGCCCTGTTACAAATAGTTCCACATCATACAATCCCGGGTATGTAAATGTAACTTGAGGATTTTGAGATGTAGCATCAGTTCCGCCTACGAAAGCTACTCCTCCTGCCGGTATTATTGTCCATTGCACTGAGGTATTATTTTCGGAAGCATCTATTAAAATAATCGTTTCGTTAACGAAAATTGTTGTATTATCGGCAGTAAAATCGGCAGTTGTGGGTAGTAAAACGAAAAGTTCAAGAGTTTGAGAATTACTTATCCCACATTCGTTGCTGCCTTGTACGGTTATTTGTCCAGAAACGGCATCCGAAGCAACCGAAACTGTTATTTCGTTAGTATTTTCGCCGTTTAAAATCGAAAAACCATACGGAAGAGTCCAAATATAATCAGATGCTTCATTTATTGGTTCAACAGAATATACGCTGTTTGAAGTTTCGGTGCATACCGTTTCATTACCGGTTATCATACCGGCACTTCCAACAGTTGGGATTTCGATAATACTGACATCATCTTGAAAAATTGTTGTACCATATTGATTTTCAGCGGAGACTTTATACGTTCCTTCAAGTTGATTTCCGAATGAAACGGCACTGCCGGTTCCTGTGATTGCTGGCAGCTGAGCAACTCCGTCTTTCAAAAGAGTGTAAACAACCCCTATTTCTGAGTTTTCCAATCCAATAGGCGAACCATCTGTTCCTGCACAATAAGAACCAACGCTTAATATTGTAATTGATAAGGGTTTCATACCGCCCAAGTGCAAAATGGCACCCTTTTCACCGCAAACCCACATGGTAGAATCATTTTTTATGTGTATTGCTTTTAAATTTACATGTGTTTCACTATTTTCCAATGTCCAGTTACTTCCTCCGTCGTTTGATTTTATCATAATCCCACCATTTCCTACTGCAATAATTGATTCAGGAGTTGTTTCGATACCATATAAACCGAACATAACATAAATCAATTCTGTCCATTCTATACCTGCATTTTCTGTTTTATATATTTTACCGTTGGTTGTAAGAACAAAAAAAGTTTGTTCGTCTTGACAATAAAAAGTTGTAGGAGTTATAGTAGTGGCAGATGGATCTATTAATGTGTAAGTCCAAGTAGCCCCTCCATCGGTAGTTTGATGAAATTTATTGCCATTCACGATGTATCCTTCAAGGTTGTTTATAAAATGTAAACCCATATAAGAACCGCTTACTCCTACGGCTTGGGGTGTCCAGTTCTGACCGCCGTCAGTAGTTTTTAAAAGTTTTCCTGTAGCACCTGAAACCCACCCCGTAAGTTCGTCTTCCGGAAAGTGTAACCCGTAAATGGTTGATGTAATCCCCGACACTTGTGATGTCCAAGTTTCTCCGGCATCTGTTGTTTTAATTATTGCACCCTTGCCACCAACAGCATAGCCGGTATCACTATTAATCATTTGAATTTTATTTAATGAAGTATAAATATCAGTAATACCAGTGTTTCTTGTAGTCCATGTTTCTCCACCGTCTGTTGTCTTTACCAATGAACCTAAACCTCCGACTGCGTATCCCGTAGTGTCATCGGTAAATTCGATATCGTTAAAATTATTATTAAACACTACGGGACTGTTTTTAAGACTAACCTAATCGGTGCCTGCATTTGTAGTTTTATAGATTATGCCGTAATCTCCAACAAAAAATCCGTTTTGAATATCACTAAATTTAATGCTGTTCAGTGTCATCGAATTTTCATTCTCTACAATGGTATCCTTGATATTCCAAGTATTTCCGCCATCTGTAGTATTTAGAATAACATCTTCGCCGGCAGCCCAACCGTTGAGAGTATCGGTAAAGTGTACGGAATAAATGACTTCCGAAGTGCCCGGAGTTTGTGCAACCCAAGTTAATCCTCCATCGGAGCTTGCGGATATTTTACCGGTATGATTATTTACATCTCCACCTACCAACCAACCATGGTTTTCATCTACAAAGTATATATCATAAGGATTACACATTGGGAAATCAGGGTCAATAAATTGAGGATTTTTCATTTCCCAAATAAGCCCTCCGTTGTTTGTATAAAATGGCATACCTCCTGAAATAATAACGGCTGTATCATTATTAAAAAATTGAATTTTGTCAGCACCATATTCAGGAGCAGTCCCCATGAGTATCCAGCTATTCCCCCCGTCTGATGTGCTATAGATAAAACCACCTCCACTAATCCAACCTTTATTTTCATCAATAAAATAAATGTCCGTTACATGAAGAACATCATCCGGGTTTTTATTAAAAACAATTGTTTCCCAAGTTTTCCCGCCATCGTCAGTTTTGCACAATGTATTATTGTAGCCACCAACCCAGCCTGTTGTATTTCCGATAAAAAAAACGCTGTTTAATTCTGAAGTAGAATTACTCTCATAGTTATACCAAGACACTCCCCCGTCGATTGTTTTAATTATTGTCCCAGTTCTGCCCACAGCAATGGCTGTATTTTCATCAAATACAAACATATCGTTTAAATTATTTCCTTGCGGCAACGGGTTTTGCCAAACGAATTTACGCTCATTTGTTAATTCTCTGTTTTGAGCTAAAACAGGGTTAAACACTGCAAGTAATATAAAACTTGCTAAGATTGAGAATAATTTTTTCATAAAATATTATAGACTTAATTACATAAATAATATTTATTTTTGCAGAAAACACT
>DYMH01000145.1 GCA_020721645.1 Draconibacterium orientale | reverse complement strand
TTTTCACTGTTTTACAATAAGATACAAATTTTACAAACTATATAGGTAATAATCGAGATAAGCATTATAAATTATTATACGGAACATTGACTTTTTTACAATTCACGACTTCGCCAAAATTCAAAGTTAGATGCGGGCTTTTTGTGTAAATTGATGTTTCAGATATGCAAATTCAAGTGTTATTTCGAGGTTTTTTTTATACAAAGGTTTCAACATATAGCCATAAGTATTTTCGAGAACCGATTTTTCGATTGTAATATGGTCGGTATCTCCTGTGATATAAACAACGGGAACATCGTACTTTTCGCCGATTTGTCTTGCGGCTTCAATTCCATCAATTTCGCCTGCTAAATGAATATCCATTAAAACAACATCAGGACGATTGTTTTCACATGAATTAATCGCATCGCCGCCGGTTCGTGAAATGGACGTAATTTCGTGTCCTATTTCTTTTAAAAACATTTCGAATATAGTGCAGAGCATCTTATCATCTTCAACGATTAAAATCTTTTTTTTATCCATTGTTGTTTCATTTTTATATTTCAAAGCAAATATCGTACAAACTTAGCTAAAAAATTAAAGGTTTTATTAATTTTGAGAAATTTTTTATCGAAATATTTTGAAATTAGTTATCGACATAGGGAATTCTCTTGCTAAACTTGGTGTATTCGACAATGATAATAAAATTATTTCGCTTCACAAAACATACCGAAACGAAAAACAAATTATCGGTGAAATCTCAAACGTTCTGTCCGAAAACTTGTTGATTCGCCGAGCCATAATATCATCTGTTTCCGACGTATCCGCTCACATTAAAGATTTTTTGGAACAAAGAAACATTTCGGTTTTAAATTTCGATTCACAGACTCCGATTCCCATAAAAAATCTCTATAAAACACCTGTAACTCTTGGTACAGACCGCTTGGCTGCGGTAATTGGTGCCAATTTTATCAGTCCGGGTATGGATATTTTGGTTTTTGATGCAGGAACTGCACTGACCTCCGATTTTATAAATGCTTCCGGTGAATATCTCGGTGGGGTGATTTCGCCAGGTCTGACGATGCGTTTTGAAGCTCTGCATCATTTTACACGCAAATTGCCCATCTGCGAAATCAATCCTATTTTTGATAAAATAATCGGCGATTCGACAAAATCCGCCATTACTGCCGGCGTTCAAAACGGAATTGTCTTTGAAATTGAAGGATATATCACGAATTATAAATTAAAATATCCGAACGTGAAAGTTTTTTTAACAGGCGGCGATATTTTTTTCTTTGAAAACAAACTAAAAAACAACATCTTTGCACAGCCCGATTTGTTACTTATCGGCTTAAACCGAATATTAGAATATAATGCGTAAAAATATCTTTCTTTCTTTAACAGTCGTTTTTCTGACGGCAGTTTCAATTAAAGCACAAGTTACAACAAGTTCGCCATATTCGCGCTACGGAATCGGTGAGCCGGAAACTCAAAGTTTCGGACAATCGCTCGGCATGGGCGGCGTGGGAATCGGACTTAAAACACCGTTGGCAATCAATCCGTTAAATCCCGCTTCGTACAGCGGATTTCCGATGCAAAGTTTTATTTTTCAAACGGGAGTTCGTGTTCGTCGTACCGATTTTTCGAGCTCGGATTCAAAATATTCGGCTTACGACAACAGCTTCAACAGTGTTGCCATCGGATTTAGAGCCAACAAGTATTGGTCGGCAAGTTTCGGACTGTTGCCCATGAGTTCGGTTGGATATCAAATCAATACAAGCAAAAATATGATTGTTGATTTGGATACCACTTTTATGAAATCGGATTATACCGGTACGGGTGGTTTAACGAAAATTTATTTCGGCAATGCATTCAACTACAAAGAGTTAGCAATAGGAATAAATGTATCATATCTATTTGGAACGATGTCGTACAAAAATTCGATTTTGCTTTCCGATACAAATTATACTTCTGCCACAAGTGATGAAAAAAATTACAAAGTAAAAGACGTGCTATTCGATTTTGGCATACAATATCGTGATACACTTTCAACAAAATGGATATACACTTTGGGGGCGACCTTCTCAAACCGGCAGAATTTAAAAACAACTTTTTCGCGATTTTCAACTTCGTACTTTGGAAGCTACCAATATGCTGATACTCTACTCAACGACACGCTTTCACAGGGAGACATTGAACTTCCGATGAGTTATGGGGTTGGGGTTTCGTTGTCGTCGGACCAATGGCTTTTGGCTTTTGATTATTCGATGCAAAAATGGAAAGATTTAAAATTCTTGGGTGAGACTCAAAATTATTTGGCAAATTCCCGAACGATGGCTTTCGGAGCGGAATATACTCCGAAATATAACTCAAAAAATTTCTTTCAAACAATCAATTATCGCATCGGCGGCAAATATTCAGACAGTTATCTGAAATTTGGGGATACTCAATTGAACGATTATTCGGTTAATTTAGGTTTTGGTTTTCCGATAAAAAAATCATCGGCAAAAATCGATATTAGCTTTGAAGCAGGGAAATTCGGAACACGTGTAAACGGATTAATTGAGCAGAAATATTATTTGATGAACCTGAATTTTAATATGGGCGATCTTTGGTTTATCAAACGTAAATTTGAATAATTTTTCGGACAAAGGCAGTTATCGTATCGGTTTGAGAAGATACTCCAATCCGTTGAGTTTAATTTCATAGATTGTTTGCAGCAAAACACCCAAATCGCCTGTCGGGAATCCTTTCTCGGCAAACCATTCGAGATAGGACACGGGCAAGTCGCATATCTTTCGGTCTTTATATTTTCCAAAAGGCATTTTTTCGCGAACGATACGAAGGAGAATTTGTGAATCAGGTTCCATTTTTCGATCTGCTTTTTTACTTTTTATTTCGAAATAAAATTTATATCTTTCAATAAATCATCGCGATACGATTTTGCAATGGGCAAACTTTTATTGCCTAATTTTGTTTTCATGATGATAGAATTATCTTCAATAATAGTAATTTTATTGACATTGACGATAAAAGAACGGTGAATTCTTTTGAAAATATCGAGTGGTAATTTTTCCAAAAGCGATTTCATTGTAAAATGTATAGTATATTTATCATCAAAAGTATTGACAACTACATAATTTTCGAGGGCTTCAATCCAATATATGTCGTTGTACAACAACCTGATAAATGATGCGGTACTGCTTTTTATGAAAATTCCTTCGGTTGTGGCTTTAGATGCAGTTTCTTCTTTATATTTTTCGTATGCTTTTTGTACTGCTTTAAAAAAACGAGCATAGGTTACAGGTTTTAAGAGATAATCGGTAACATCGTATTCAATGGCTTGCAATGCGTATTTTTCTTTTGCCGATACTATGATAACCCGTGGAAGTTTTTTCAAATTTTGAATAAACTCAACACCACTCATTTCGGGCATTTCGATGTCTAAAAAAATAAGGTCGATATCGGAATCGATATTAAAATAATTGATGGCTTCGATGGCATTATCGAAGGAGGCTTTGAAGTTAAGAAATTCGGTTTTTGAAATGTATTTCTCAATAATCATTCGGGATACTTTGTCGTCGTCGATAATAATACAATTCATATTTTTTTTTTTGATTATATTTTTCAAATATATTAAAAAATATAAAGATAATATCAACAAAATTTAATTTATTCGTTGTATGGGCATAAAATAATTGAGATTTGGGATAGAGCACATCGAATCTAAACAGAAATTGGTAAATTGAAAATACAAAAGGCTGAATTGAGAATTAAAATTTGGCTTTCTGTATTTATACCAATAAAAAGCAATTGCGGATTCCGATTTCAAACTATTCTCAAATGATTCAAAATTAAATAATCAATGGTCGAAAGACGATATAGTTTCACAAATAAATGAGGAATAATTATCAAATTTGATAGGAAATTAAAAAAAAACGAATTAATTTAGTTGTTTGTCGAAAATGGTGTAAATTTTGCTTAGCTTTTATCAGACAAAAATTAACATTACTCTGAATACGATGAAAAATTTTTTTATAACATTTACAATCCTTTTTGTACTGAATTTGGCTTCCTATTCACAAGGCGTTTTATTAGACGAGGAAGCCTTGATAGATGTCAAAGAATATAGTTCGCTCGAAGATGCTTTGCGAGAGCCGGATAAGGTTTACAAATTAAATTTGAGCGGCATGGAATTTAGCGAATTCCCGGAAGATATTGTTCGTTTTGTAAATTTACAATCTTTAGATTTATGGAAAAATCAAATAACATCTATTCCGCCCGAAATCGGGACGCTTCAGAATCTCCAATTTCTGAGTGTCGGTGAAAATCAACTGCGAACGATTCCCGAAGAACTGGGTTTATTGAAAAATTTAGTGATGCTTAATCTGGAAGACAATGATATTGAGTATATTCCGCCGGCAGTTTGTAATATCTTGAATCTCGAAAATTTGAACCTCAGCGGCAATAAATTAGAATCCCTGCCGGAGAACTTCGGCAGTTTAAAGCGACTTATCAATCTGAATCTTTTTGGAAATAATTTACATTCGCTTCCGGCTTCATTTGGTAGTTTGGCATCTCTGCAAAGTGTTGATTTATCGGAAAATACATTGCGTGAATTGCCTAATGAAATTGAGTTGTTGAAAAATATTATGATTTTTGATATTCATAAAAATCAATTGCTTGAAGTTCCGGGTCAAATAAGCAAACTGGCTCAAATACCGTATTTGAATATGGCTGAAAACGAACTTCGTATATTGCCTTCGGAGCTTGGCAATATGACAAATTTACAAATGTTAGATGTTTCGGAAAATCAACTTTCTGAGCTTCCCGATGAAATAGGTAATTTGAAATTTTTGCAGGAATTGAATGTCTCCCAAAATAAATTAGTGGTTTTGAATCCAAATATCGGAAAATTGTCCCGCCTGCAAAATCTTCAATTGGCTAAAAATGCTCTGAGTGATTTACCTCCAAATATTGGAAATTTAGCTGCTTTGAAAGATTTAGATATTTCGTCGAACATTCTTAAAAGTTTGCCCGCCGAAATCGGAAAATTGAGAGCACTGAAAAATTTGAATCTTTTCAACAACCAACTGACACAAATCCCTGATGCAGTCGGAAATTTATCTTCTTTGGAAATACTGAATTTATACTATAATAAAATATCGAGTTTGCCTGCAACTATCGGCAATTTGAGCAATTTAACAGATTTGCATTTAGCTAACAACGAATTAACGGCTCTACCCGATGAAATTGGCAAATTGAAACAGCTGAAAATGTTGAATTTAAAGAACAATAAATTGGTAAAATTGCCTGCTCAAATCGAAAATCTTAACAAATTGGAATCTATTACTTTGCGAGAAAATAATTTTTCGCAGGAAGAAATAACAACAATAAAATCACTGCTTCCCGAAGGCGTGAAAGCGGTTTATTGAAATAATCGTTTAATTTTTATTGTTTCTTGCTTCAATATCGCTCAGATGAATATCCAAAGCATTTGCCGAAATTAATATTTCCCAAACCGATAATATCAGCGAAAGAATGAGCAAGATATTGGCAATTCCAAAAACAATATGAGCTAATATCATGATGTTGATATAAATTAAAAACATGCTCAAAACACTCATTAGCAAGGAACTGATACCGACAAGCTGCATATTTTTTATCATGTGCAGGCGTTTTCTCAGGTTTTGAATTTGCTTGTAAATATTGTCGTCCGGAACAGATAAGTACTGCGAATGCAAATTCCGTATCAGAGCGGCAAGTGTTAAAAAACGGTTGGTATAAGCAAGCATAAGCAATGAAATTGCCGAAAAAAATAATGCCGGCGTTGTTATCGAAAGTTCCATTGTGTCTATTGATTATTCAGGATTTAAAATTCAAAAACTTCATTTCAATACAACAAAGCCCGACAATTTCCTTTAATAAACGAATTGTCGGGCATTTTTTTGTAAAATATTTATGTAAATCAATGAAAATGAAGACAAAAAGTAGTGATAAATTTTAATTTTTTATTTTTTCCAGCAAAGCCCCCAATTTATTGTCGGCTTCAGCTTTTTGAGCATCTTTTACTTTTTCTTCAAAATAGACATTCGACTCGAAAGAGTTTCGCATAGCCGATGCCCATTCCACAAAAAATCTTTCGCCCGGAAATTCGATACCCAACACCAAGTCCTTTTTTTCGGGTGCTTTGATGTTTTTATCGGTAAAAACAGGGACAGTATCTTCGGGTTTAACTTTTGGGCGTTCGCTTTCGGGCAAATATTTAAAACCAAGCGTGTTTACAAATTCGTTCATAATATTTGCCGAAATACGAGCCACAATGTCGATATTTCCTGTGAGTTGGAAATTTTCAACGTGCTCGCGAACGGTATCGGCAATCACTTTTTTCAGATTGACACGGTTCTTGTTTTTGTCTAATTCTTTAATCACCAAATCGGCAATTTTTTTCTGCAAACCCAGAATCCAAAGAATATCTTCCGATTTCAGATATTCGATGTGTTCGAGCCATTTTCCAATCAAATTTTCGGCATAAATCACCGAACGATCCCGAATTTCCTGTATGTTTGATGAATCATTTTTAGTTTCAATCAAGCCGCGAATATCCACACCGGTATCTTCTAATACTTTTGCCAGGGATTCGTTGTCGTGAATACCGAAATAATCTTGTAATTTTTTGAGAATGCTTTCGGGCGATTCACCTTTCTCGATATTGATAAATTGTTTTAACATATCAATTAAATCCAGAGATACAGTTTTTCGGTCGGTTTTTGTCGGTTTTTTTTGCTCCTCGCCCAAGTCGATTTGCTTGCTCATCATCAAATCAAAATAGATTTTCCACGACAAATCGTCGGAAATCACCAAACGGTCGATAAAATTACCGAAAGTATTATTTTCTTTTTGCATTTTCATCAATGCCATAAAGACTTGTGCCGAATTGATGCGTGCTTTTTTGAGTTTTTCTTCAACGTTTCCACCAACATAAAATGCACCGAGTTCGTTATACAAATCAACCTGTAAATCAAGGATTTGCGATAAAACTTGTTCTCGTTTTATTGCAGGATTCGAAGTAGGTGTTAAGTATTTGATAATGTAATCAATACCGCTTTTATTCAGATTCGTACATTCGTTCCAAGCTTCCTGCGGATTGTGAAAATGGTCTTTGACATCTTTATGATTGACGAAAGATTTTTCCATATCTTTCAGTTTTTCAAGGTAATCCGGTTTTATTCCGGTTTCCGTAGTGCCGTCTTCCATACCGGTGTAGATATTTTTCGACCATTTCGGGTCTCGCAAACAGAACAAATTTTTAAAAGTTCCGGCGGTATCCCATTGTTCTATCCATTTATCTCCAACTGAAATGCTCATTTGGTCGCCAAAGTTTGCTCCCACCCGAGCCGTCCATTTGGCATTGTGCGGACCGAGATCGCCGGGTTTTTCTGTTGCGGGATTACCTGAAAGTTCGATATTGAATTTTGTGAAAACTACCAAAAGCGGAATCAATTTTGCAATATCGTTTTGAGGCACAATTTCTGCTAAGCGTTTTTCGCGAGCTTCACGTTTTTCGGGCAAAGCTCCGTGTGTGCTGCGTATCCATTCGTAGAGAAATTGAGGTAAATCGGCAACTTCGGGCTGTTTATCGTCCATGCAAAACAGCAGAGTGCTTATTTCACTGTTGAAATTATATCTGTCAAACAAAAAAGCAACTTTCCCGCGTAAAAACACCAAAAGCTTGTCGTCATTTGGTTTTGCCTCGAAAGTATCTTCCGGAATTTGTTGTCGCGAGCGTGCACCCGGGAAATCAAGTACATCAGCATCTTTCAAAAACGCACGTTTCTGATGGTTTGCTGTTTCAGTGGGTAAAGGTAAAACAGTTTCTGCTGTTAATGCACTGACTACACTACGATTAACAGAAGCTAACAATCGAGTATCATCGTACAAATTAACGAAAGGCAAATTATTTTCGGCGTAAAATTCACGCAATCGCTGAACGTCTAAAATTGTCTGTTGTTGTGGTGTCAAAGCGTCTAATTCGCAACGTACATTTGCCAAAAAACCTATTTGTGCTAAACCTGCACTGAGTTTTTTAAACAAATCGGTGAAAAATGGTTGTCGCCCCCATAAAAGTTCAAAAATTTCCCACCGATTTTCGGCATTTAACATCGGTACAATTTGTGCAATATCATCCCAAAACCCGATGTTATTTAAGTCTTTAATAATAAAATGGTCGCGAAATTTAAAATTCAGGTATTCTTTTACATCATAAACATCGTCTTCCGAAAATCCGGGCATTTCTTTTGGACTTGCTTTTTTTGTAGCATTTTCTAATACAATCCGAATTTTTTCTCTATCCACAGTATATTGATAATGAGTAATATCCGAAAGATATCCGTTTGTGATGATTTTCACCAAATCAGCCTGACTGAAAAGCCTAAGTTCGTAGGGCTGTTGCCCCGCTTGCCACGAAGCGGCAATTGTAAACCGAGAAACGAGTCCGGTGGCTTCTTTTCCGCCTCCGGGAGGATTAATTTTTGAGATAAAATCAATTCTGTCGGTCGTTCCGGGAATAAGAATATCGAGCGATTGTGCTTCGGGGGTTTTGGTCATATTTGAAACCAAATAGGATTTCCCAACCTGACTTTGCCCAAAAATGGCGATAGACGGACGTTTCGGCACGGCTTCCAAATATCTTTTGGCGGCACGTCGATATTTTTTCAGATTATAAACCGTTACTTTTTGTTTATCGGCATCGGCATTTTGTTCTGTCCAAGTAATACCGTCGCCGATAACGTCTTGTATCAATGTACATTTCTGCGATAATTTTTCGTCTTCGGGGTGCTGCATAAGTCTATTTTTATCTGTAAAATAAATCGTA
>DYMH01000144.1 GCA_020721645.1 Draconibacterium orientale | reverse complement strand
TAAATTTTTATTTTGAATCCCAATACGCAGGATTTTCGCCTCGTATGATTATAATTTTTGAAGTATTAACCGCATTTGCAGAGAAGAAACCCATGCCGTTGTTTGAGATATTGGTCGGAACATTTGCAGGCGGACCATCAAAAGGGCTGCCTTTATAAACTGTTTCGAGCAGCAACGACAGATTGTAGTCGTATTGTTGTTTCTGAATCGAAAGCATTTTAACTTCTATTTCGGTTGTATCTTTTGCAATCTTTTCTTCTTCGATTTTGAACATGTTCCATTCAAAAATATAATTACCGTTTACATTGACATCGTCCACGAAAACCTTTTCTTTCAGCGTATCTGTGTCAATTACATTATCAATATATAAATCCCACAAATAATAATCTCCCGGAATCGGCGATTCGGCTGCATACAAATATATGGTGTAAAACCACAATTCTTGACCCGTAAAATCTGTTTCGTTTTCATAACTGTAACGTAATGAGTCCATTGTTCCCACAGGTTTCATATAACTTTGAGCCGAATATTCTTCGCCGGTTTTTAATTTGATATCCAAGGTGTAGGTTTTTCCCGGA
The DNA here is from genome assembly GCA_020721645.1 of Draconibacterium orientale. Classification (GTDB taxonomy): domain Bacteria; phylum Bacteroidota; class Bacteroidia; order Bacteroidales; family JAADGE01; genus DYMH01. Next base: position 8,304 of record DYMH01000144.1, on the reverse strand, counting down.
TTTCCGGCAACTGTATCGGTTGTGTAAATACCGTTTTTGTCAGAATCATTTAACAGAAAAATATTTTCGCCGTCGGATATTGTAACTATTGCATCGAGTTCTGCGGGTGCGGCTTCGTTATAAAAATAATTAATAGAGCGTGTTAATTTGACCGAGTGGATTTTTAGTTCATCGGAAATGCTGCCGTCCACAACCAATCGGTTATTGGCACCGGAATTTAAGTTGAAATCTATTTTTTCGGTACACGATGATAAAAAGATAAACAAAACGAAAATGATATATGTGATGTTTTTCATAACGATTATAAAAATTTAAAGTTATAGGTTATCGAAGGAAACAACGGAAATAAGTATGTTTTTTCGGCATAAGAAACGTTTGGATTTTCTTCATCTTGTATAAAATTGATGCTGTAAGCATTGTGTCTGTTATACACGTTGTATATAGAAACGTTAATACTGCTTTGGTAACGTTTTGGACCATCTGTTTTTGTTTGACTACGGAAATGATATGTTACCGAAATATCGCTGCGATGATAATCGGGCAATCGAACCGAATTTCTATCGGAATATACCGGAACTATCATGCCTTCATATTCATATCTTCCGGTTGGCATAGTTCGCGGCGAGCCGGTAGAATAAACCCAATTTGCCGAAATATTCAAGCGTTTTGTCAAATCATAAGAGAGAACAATCGAAATATCGTGTGGCCGATTATGAGATGCCTGATATGTTTTTCCTGAATTTATTTCAGGTATCGTTCGCATGGTTTTTGAATAAGTGTAACTAATCCAGCCTGTGAATTTTCCTTCTTGTTTTTTCAACATAAATTCGGCTCCGTACGAATCGGAATTTCCTGCACGAACTTCACCTTCGAGAAATCGATTTAGAAACAGTGAGGCGTGGTCTCTGAAATCAATGACGTTATACATTTTTTTGTAGTAGATTTCAAATGATGCCTCAAACGCATTATCCAAAAAATTTCTGAAATACCCCACAGCCACTTGGTCTGCTTTTTGGGGTTTGATGTTTTTACTGCTCGGAAACCAGAAATCGTAAGGTGTCGGTGCATTGGAATTGGTTGCCAATTGCAAATATTGCATCGTTCGGTTGTAATTAGCTTTGAGTGAACTGGCTTCATCAATCGTGAAGCGGATATTTAACCGAGGTTCCAAACCGGAATAAGTATTGATAACTCCGCCCGTGTATTTCAAGGTATCGACTATGGTGTATTCTGCCGGATTCGATTTGTCGAAAGTATAAAAAGTACTTTTGCCAATATTTTGGAATGCCGAAAAACGCAAACCGTAGCGAACCGAAATTTTATTGCCGATATTCAATTCATTATCAGCATAAATGGCATATTCGCCGGCATAATTCAGCGGCATGATGTAATCGTTAAAAAAACTTTCGCTCCCGGCTTCGATATTCCCGGGTTTAAAAGTATGATAAATCGCAGACGCTCCGAAATTCAGCGAATTGTTGGTGCCGAAATACAGCGTGTAATCGTTTTTGAGCGAATAATCGACAATATTCGAGGTCCACATAAACGATTGAGAACCTTCCGGAACACCCAGTCCGTAATTAAAATCGCTGTAAATTGCCGTGAAATTTGAAAATAATTTAGCTGAAAACAAATGATTGTAACGCACAGTGAGTGTTTTATTTCCGTACGAAGTCATAAAATCCTTACTGAATTTCATAATATCATTGCCGAAATATCCGGAAACGAAAATGCGATTTTTATCGTCGATTGTGTAATTGATTTTTGCATTGAGGTCGTAAAAATAAACTTTTGCTTTTTTAACAGTTTCGTTCTTCATCAAGGGAAAAAATAAATCGAAATATGTTCGGCGACCGGAAGCGATAAACGACATTTTGTCTTTTATAATGGGCGATTCCAAAGTCAATCGACTCGAAAGAATGCCTATTCCTCCCACAGCAGCAAAATGTTTGCTGTTTCCTTCTTTCATGCGGATATCGAGTAAAGACGATAATCGTCCGCCATATTGAGCAGGAATGCCGCCTTTGAAAATTTGAACATCTTTAACGGCATCTTGATTGAAAACCGAAAAAAAACCGAATAAATGCGATGAATTGTAAACCGTAGCATCATCGAGCAAAATCAAGTTCTGGTCAACACCGCCGCCTCGCACGTGAAAACCAGATGAACCTTCTCCTGCTGATTTTATTCCGGGAAGCAGTTGAATGGTTTTAATGATATCGACTTCGCCCATCAGTGCCGGTATCTTTTGAATGCGGGCAATCGGTAGTTTAACATTGCTCATTTGATTGGTCGTAACATTTTTGTCTTTCTTTTCTCCGCTGACTGTTATTTCGTCAATTTGATTGTTTTCCGGATTCAACGAAAAGTCAAATTTCTGATCCGAATTTAATGCTGTTGTTTGTCGAACGGGTGCGTATCCGATGTACGAGCCTACGACTGTGTAGTTTCCTTCGGGCAAGGTAATAGAATAATAACCGTAAATATTGCTTACGCTTCCGGCTTTCAATTCTTCTACTACAATGTTTGCACCAATCAGAGCTTCTCCGGTAGTTTCGTCTTTTATGTAGCCACTGAGCGTATATTTGTGTTGAGCCGATGACTTTTCTGCATTGATAATCAGAAATATCCAAAGAAAAACAATTAGTATTTTTTTCATCTGTTGTTTTGGGTTCATTGTTTATATTTTAAGTGAAAAATATCAGTTTTCGCTTGTTTTTTTTGTTAGGGTGAGTAGTTTTGATTCGATGAGGTTCAAAATCTCGAATTAAAATGTGAAAACATAGGAATTTGGCAAGAGAGTTATTTTTTGCTCAAAAATAAGAATATTGAATCAAAAAAAAAAGCCTCATAATTGAGGCTTTTTATATTTATGCGTTTTCGATTGTTTCTGTTTGTTCGTTTTTCTTTTTCTTCCCGCCCAGATATTCCTTTCGGTCTTTTTCTACAGCTTTCACTTTTTGCATTCTGTATGTGTCGTAAACAACAGGTGTAGCAATGAACACCGAAGAATATGTTCCGACAAAAATACCGATTAACAAAGCGAATATAAAGCCTTGAATACTTTCGCCGCCGAACAAGAAAATGGCAAATAATACAACCAAGGTGGTCATCGAAGTATTGAACGTTCGACCCAAAGTGCTGTTCATAGCTAAGTTGTATGTCGTTAAACGGTCTCCGGATTGTCGGTTGTTGATATATTCTCTAATTCGGTCGAAGATAATTACTGTATCGTTAATTGAATATCCAATAACTGTTAGGATTGCGGCAATAAATCCTTGGTTGATTTCCAGAGAGAAAGGCATCACTTTCCACAGAATCGAATACAATCCGAGAACGAATAAAACATCGTGTGCCAAAGACACAATTCCTCCCAAACCAAATTGCCAGTTTTTAAATCGAATGAAAATATAAATGAAGATACCTATCAGCGAGAACAAAATAGCCCAAACTGCGGCAATTTTAATATCGTCGGCAATGGTAGGACCTACTTTTTGAGAACTGAGTTTGTAATCCGATTGAAATTTTGCATAAGTTACTTTTTCGCCCAAAATCGGTTTTAAACCTGCATATAATTTTGCTTCAACAGTACTGTCGGCATTTGCTTCGGTGCTGCCGACCATAAATTTGGTGATAATTTTAACTTGATTGTCTTTCCCGTAAGTTTTTACTTCCGGTGCATCGCCAAATTGTGAGGCGAGTGATTTGGATATTTCCGATGAATTTACGTTTTTATCAAATTTTACAACATACGTACGTCCTCCCACAAAATCAACACCTTGATTGAATCCCTGTGTGAACATCGAAATAATACCTGCCGTAATAACAATTCCGGAAATAACGAAAGCATATTTTCGGTATTCAATAAATTTTATTTTCGCATTCAAAAACCAATGTTCGGTAAATTTGCTAAAGAAAGCGATTTCTTTGTTTTTGTCGAGCCAGCGTGTAAAAATAATACGCGAAATGAAAATTGATGAGAATAAAGATGTTAAAATACCGATAACCAATGTGGTTGCGAAACCTTGAATTGGTCCGTGTCCGAAAATATAAAGAATAATACCGGTAATTAATGTTGTTACGTTACCGTCGATAATGGCAGAATAAGCGTGTTTGTATCCATCGGAAACGGCTAATTTTAAGCCTTTCCCAGCACGAAGTTCTTCTTTAATCCGTTCGAAGATAATTACGTTGGCATCTACCGCCATACCCAGCGTGAGCACAATCCCTGCGATACCCGGCATTGTTAATACGGCTCCCAAAGAAGCTAAAACACCGAAAATAAAGAAAACGTTGGCTACAAGTGCTATATTTGCTACGATTCCTGCCGTTTTGTAGAAGAAAACCATGTAAATCAAAACCAAAATAAAGGCAATGACAAACGAAATTAATCCCGAATTTATAGATTCTTGTCCCAACGAAGGTCCTACAATTTCTTCTTCAATAATATTTGCCGTTGCGGGCATTTTACCAGATTTCAAGATGTTTGCTAAGTCTTTTGCTTCTGTTGAGCTGAAATTTCCCGAAATCGAAGAGCTTCCGCCTTTAATTTCGCTGTTTACTACGGGATACGAGTAAACATATCCATCGAGAACAATGGCAATTTGTTTGCCGATATTGTTTTTTGTAATCAATGCCCAAGTTCTCGAACCGGTAGCGTCCATTGTCATAGAAACTTCCCATTGTCCGGTTGTTGGGTCTGTTTGTTCACGAGCGTTTGTTATAACATCACCGCTCAATGCAGCTTTGCCGTCGCGGTCGGTAACTTTAATGGCGATGAGTTGGAAATAATCTGTCGGAACTTTATCTTTTCCTTCAATGGGTTTTACGTCCCATAATAATCGAAGTTCTTTTGGCAGAATGTCTTTAATTTGTGAGAATTTGAGCAATTCATTCACCTTGGCAGTGTCTTTAACATGAGCCGTTCCTATTGCTGCTCCTTGATAAACAGTGCCATCTCGACCTGCTGCGGGTGTTAAAACGGCAAACAGCGGATTTTCTTTTGCGAATTTTGCAAAACCTGCATCTTTCTTGGCATCAGTTCCCAAAGAATCGGCATTGAGATTCAAAAGATCTTTTTTATCGTTTTTCTTTAACGAATCTTTTGCAACCAAATTCAGAAGCGATGCTGTGTCTTTTTTTAATGTATCATTATCGGCAACTTTTACCGTTGTATCGGGTTCGCCGGCTTGAATATCTTTTAATTTTGTATTCACTTTAAGTAAATACGGATAGATTTCGGTATTGTCAAAAGTTTCCCAAAATTCGAGATTCGCAGTCCCTTGCAGCAATTTGCGAACGCGTTCCGGTTCTTTAATACCGGGTAATTCAACCAAAATACGCCCGGTGTTGCCTTCCAATTTTTGAATATTGGGTTGCACAACGCCGAAACGGTCGATACGTGTTCGCAGGATATTGAACGAATTGTCGATAGCGTCTTGAGTTTCTTTTTGCAAAATTTTCAAAACTTCCTCGTTGCTTGTATTGTATTTGATACGGTCTTTTAAATCGAGGGTTCCAAAAATAGCCGATAATTTGGCGTTCGGGTCGATTTGTGAAAACGATTCGCCGAAAAGTGATACAAAATCTTTTTGACTGTTTTTTTGTTTTTCGACTGCCATTTTGATGGCTTTTTGAAAAGTCGGATCCTGACTGTTGTCTGCCAGAGATTTTACCAAATCAATAACCGAAATTTCGAGTGTTACGTTCATTCCGCCTTTCAAGTCGAGACCTAAGTTGATTTCGCGGGCTTGACATTCTCTGAAAGTATAGCCTAAAAGAGGATATGCTTTTTTTCCGGCTACGGAATCAAGATATGCTGCTTCTTTGGCGGCATCGCCTTTGGCGGCGAATTTAGCATCACTTTTAACACTGCTCGTGACTAAAGTGAACGATAACTGATACAAGCTCACCAGTGCAAAAAGCACGGCGAACAGTAATATTGCTCCTTTGTTCTGCATTTCAAATACTTATTATATTTTATAGTCCTTTTTCAGGGTTGCAAATATATTGTTTTTTTTTTAAATATTGAATTATTCTGAAATTTAATAGATATTATTTGTGTCTGTTTTTTGTATTTAAGTGTTAAAATTATGTATCAAATTGTAAAACAGTAATTTATATTGTCTAAAAAAATAATACTAATTCAATTCGAAAGTTTTTTTTAAGAGAAATTAGGAATTGAGAATTACAATAGTTCGGTTAAATGTAAAAATTATAAAATGTGTAAATTTTTGATTTACAATAATTTATCTGACATATCCCCTTTTTGTAATATACTGGTTATCAAATGTATAAAGAATTTTACCGAACTATTGGAATTAGGAATGATTATAAATAAATCAGTTCGTAAATTCAGCATTTTTACATTTTCACATTCCCTAATTTTCAAATTTTCACATTAATCACATCAAATTGTATCCAAAGCTTGTAAAATCATTCGACAGCTTAATTTTATTTCGTCCGTTGTGATTGTTAATGGTGGTGAAATGCGAAATCGGAAATCGCAAAATAAAAACCAATCGGACACGAAACCAATTTCAACGCCTGCTTGTAAGGTTCTTTGCACTTCGTCGAAATTTTCTAATTCGACGGATAATATCAACCCAATTCCGTTGATTGATTTTATTTTAGGGTGATTGAGAAGCTTGCGAAACAGCTGTTCTTTTTCCGGTATCGTAGTCATAATGTTTTCGTTCAAAAGCACGTTCAAAGCTGCAAGTCCTGCAGCTGCCGACACGGGGTGTCCGCCAAAAGTGGTAATGTGCCCCAGAACCGGATTGTGGGTTAAAGTTTGAGTCATTTTGTGCGAGGCGACAAATGCTCCAATCGGCATTCCTCCGCCCATTCCTTTGGCAATGGTGATGATGTCGGGAACGATGTTGTAATGTTCAAAAGCGAATAATTTTCCTGTACGACCAAAACCGGTTTGAATTTCATCAACAATCAAGAGGCAACCTGTTTCATCGCAACGTTTTCTCAGAGCTGTCATAAAATTTTGTTCGGCAGGTACAATTCCTGCTTCACCGCGAACGGCTTCTGCAACAATGCAGGCTGTATTTTCGGTAATATCTTTTAAACTGCCGATATCGTTGAAATCAAGAAATTTAATTCCCGGAAGCAGAGGGCGAAAGGCTTGCGTAAACGTATCTTCGCTCATTAAACTTGCGGCTCCGTGTGTGCTGCCGTGGTACGCCCCTCTGAAAGCTGCAATTTCGCTGCGTCCGGTTACACGTTTTGCCAATTTCAGTGCTGCTTCTATGGCTTCGCTGCCCGAATTGACAAAATAGACCGAATCCAGATTTTGAGGAAGAAGTTGTGCTATTTTTTGGGCAAAAAGGACTTGCGGCGATTGGATATATTCGCCGTAAACCATCAAATGCATGTATTTTTCGACTTGTTCTTTCACGGCATCGATAATTTCCGGACGAGAATGCCCCAGATTAGTTACCGAAACGCCTGCCACCAAGTCGATGTATGATTTTCCCTTGAAATCGTACATGTAAATTCCCTCTGCTCTCACAATTTCTAAAAGCAGTGGAGTGGGAGAGGTTTGAGCCAGATGTTGCAGAAATAATTGGCGATGAGTCAGCATTTCTTCTTGAATTTGAAAAATAAATGATATTTTTAGTTAATTCCTTTTAATTTTTTGATGTAGTTATCCTCTATTTTTTTCCCTTCGCGAATTGAATTGAGGAGCCATTGATGCAAAATTTTTTCTTTTTCATTATCAGATAGTTGCCATGGAACCGCAGAATTTATCAGTTTCAGGCTGAAATAATGAAGTAAAATTGCTGCACTGACCGATATGTTCAGACTTTCTGTGAATCCAAGCATTGGTATTTTAAGATATTCATCGGCATTTTCGATGGCAGATTGCGAAAGTCCTGTTTTTTCGGTTCCAAACATTAGTGCAAATTTTCCTTTTTCGATGTCGAAAAATTCCGGTGTTATATCCTGCCTGTGGGGAGTTGTTGCAATAATGCGATATCCTGCATTTTTAAGTTTTTGGATTGTAGCATGAGTATTATTCTCCGAAAGTTTGTAATTGTAGATATTGAGCCATTTCGATGATCCCATATCAACTTCGGAGTCCACCTGAAATTCGTATTTGTTTTCGATGATATGAATATCCTGAACCCCAAAACAGTCGCACGAACGCAAAACTGCACTTGCGTTTTGAGCTTGAAAAATATCTTCTAAAACCAAGGTCATGTATCGCGTTCTGTTGTTCGCTATTTTTTGAAACAATGCAAATCGCTCTTCGCTGACAAATTCTTTAAGGTATTCGATTAAGTCCTTGTC
>DYMH01000254.1 GCA_020721645.1 Draconibacterium orientale | reverse complement strand
ATTGTAAATTTGCTATTTAAATGGCTCTTTCTCGTAGGCCAAAACAATGTCTTTAACCAATTTATGACGAACAATATCGCGTTGATCGAAAAAGATGGTTTTAACTTGTTTTACATCCGATAAAATGTCAATGGCATGCTGCAAACCTGAAGTACCCGGCTTTGGCAAATCGATTTGAGTAAGGTCGCCGGTTACAACAAATTTCGAGTTCTTTCCCATACGAGTCAAAAACATTTTAAGCTGTCCGTTTGTTGCATTCTGAGCCTCGTCTAATATCACAAAAGCGTTGCTTAAGGTGCGGCCACGCATAAAAGCCAATGGGGCAATTTCGATGATACGTTCTTCGAAAAACAAATCCAGTTTTTTTTGAGGAATCATATCAAAAAGTGCATCGTAAAGTGGCTGCAAATAAGGATCGAGTTTCTCTTTTAAATCGCCGGGTAAAAAACCCAATTGCTCGCCTGCTTCAACTGCCGGTCTTGTTAAAACAATTCTGCGTACTTCCTTTTCTTTTAATGCGGCAACTGCTAAAGCAATTGCCGTATAGGTTTTTCCTGTTCCTGCTGGGCCGATTGCAAAAAGTAAGTCGTTGTTTTTGTACGACTTAAGCAGCTCTTTTTGATTGTCGGTTCGTGCTCTTATGGCTTCGCCTTTGTTGCCATGTAAGATAAAATCTTCGTCGAGCGGCGAGCCTACTTTTTGATTTTCGTCGGAAAGTAAATCGTCAATCACCTCTTCGCTCATCGAATTGTACCGATGATAATAATCCATTAAAAAACTAAATCTGTCGCTAAAATAGTTAACATCGTGCGGAGCACCAAAAATTTTAATTTCGTGGTCGCGAGCAATCAATTTCAACTTCGGGAAGAAACTTATTATTTTATTAAATTTGATATTATTGGTACCGAAAAAATCACGAATATCGATGCCCTCGAGTTTGATAATCTTATCGGGCCGTAGTTCTTTTTTTTTGGAATCTATTGATTCTTCCATATGATAAAATAAGTGAGCGATTTTGAAATAACGTAAAAATGAATGTATTTACAACACATTTTTATCTACTTTTGAATTGCAAAGTAAATCAATTTGTGAGAAAAAAAGAAACCTCAAATGTCGATAATTACACTCATTTCGGATTGGTTAAAACACGACTATTACGATGCGTCAATTAAAGCCGCTCTGTTAAGTCGTAATCCCGATTTGAAAATAGTTGACATCCAACACCAAATTGATACTTTCGATCAAATTCAAGCTTCTTTTGTATTAAAATCGGTTCTTTCGAAATTCCCAATAGGCACCGTGCATTTTATTGCCATACAAAGTGTAAATAATACTAATTCAAACGTATTTTTAGGCATTTCAAATGGTCAATACATTTTAAGTAGCCAAATCACATTCCTTTCGATACTTCAAATCAAATTCGAGAAAATTATCGAAATCGAATGTCGGATGGGAACCTTTCCCGAACTAGACGTTTTTGTTCCTATTGCACTAAAATTAGTCGATGGATTAATACCAGAAACATTAGGTAAAATAATAGATCAATTACCAGTAGTTTCGACTCTTAAACCTGCTTTTGAACCCGATAAAATAACTGCCCCTATTCAGTATTTCGATTCTTACGGCAATGCAATCATCGAAGTATCATTCGAAGAATTTGAACGTGCAAGGCAAAACAGAAAGTTTGAAATTTTCATTAATAGCTTAAGACACAAAACACAAGCTATTCATCAAAACTATAATTCGGTTCCCGAAAACGAGATTTTTAGCCTGTTCAATTCACTTGGTTTTCTCGAAATTGGAATACGGATGAGAAGCATAGAGCGGGTGCTCAATTTAAACAA
>DYMH01000143.1:5523-9052 GCA_020721645.1 Draconibacterium orientale | reverse complement strand
CCGCTAAGATAACTATTTTTTTCTTTTGGTGCAATTTACGGATAAGCATAAAAAATTATGAAAAATCATGAAAAATTTTGTATCTTGAGGTTTAGAATTTCGTTTTCAGGCTTGCGTTTTAATACAACCAAAAAAACAGAATCCTAACATCAACAAATTGTTCGCAAGTACTTTTTTAACCCGGTATTTCGCCGATTTTAAAAGCAAAAATTAAGTAATCGGACAGATTTATATGTATATTATAATATCCATATTCTTATGTAAATCATGTTGTTACTTCATTAATAATTAATAATTACTTAACAAACTAATAAATAACAGATGAAAAATATCCTTGTAATTACATTTGCCGTGTTGTTTTCTTTCGGAACTCAGGCACAACGCCCAAAAAGTGTTATTAAATGGTTCAGTATCGGACTGAAAGGCGGCTACGGAAATTCGATTTTAATCAATTCAGATGTCAGCGGCGATGAAAATATCAGTATGAACTATTTGACTCCGAGCTATTTCTATGGCGGACGCTTAACATTTACCTACGGCGATAAATTGGGCTTGGGTATTGAATATAACCAATCTTCGTTTGGACAAAAATACGACATTAAAAACGATGCTCAACTTTACAATAAAAATCTAAAATTAAAATCCCGGGATTTGTTGATTTTCTTGCGATTATCGGGCGAATCCGGCGGATATTTGGAAATCGGACCGAAATTCTCAACTCTTAAATCGGTATCGGTCGAAAATTCTGTCGATGATTCTTTTGTATCCGACAATAATTTCATGGATTATTATGCACCCAAATATACAGGATTGATGTTCGGTGCCGGTTTATCGCTTGTGCGAACCGAACGTTTTCAAGCCCATTTGGGCTTCAGAAGTTCTTATGTTTTTTCTGATATTTTAGCCGAGCACAGCGATAATGCGTATATTTTGAATGATGGTGTTTACCGTCCTTCGTATTTGCCTGCAAATGCCAAAACAACCCCATTCTCGCTTCAATTTGTGCTGGAAGCCGAATATTTTTTCGCTTTTTGGGGCGATGCCAAATGCGGTCGCGGGCGATTGATGTTTTTTCAATAAATATACTTTGATTGGTTGATTTTTTGATGTGCTGATATGTTGATTGCTTTTAATATCAAATAGTTAAACAATTTGTAAAACGCAATTTATGACCGTGCTTAGTATAAATATCGCAAATGAGTTAAAAACCGGAACCCGGTACAAAAAAGCCTTGTTCGTTTTGGCCTTGCCCGATTTTTATCCCAATTTGAAAATTATCCGAAATTTTATATTCGGCACCTATTGAAAACGCTTTGGGCTTGTTTCCAAATCCGGCTCCCGAATTTTGTAGTATCGAATTCCCATACAAAATTTCGCCTGTTAATCGCAATCTTTCGGTTGCATAATAGTCGGCTGCTGTGTAAAAATACGTTTGCAAGAGGTTTCCGTTGGCTTTTTGTATGCCTTCGGTATTGTAGTAATATAAATTATTCGCATTCACGTTCATCATCATCACTCCCACACGAACAGAAAATTTTTTCGACAAGGCATACCGAAACGAAGGTGCGGTGTAGGTATAAAATGCGGTTGAATTGTGCATATAACTTTCGATTCCGGTGCCAAATTCAATTCCAAAGCTCATTTTTTTAGCTTTTTGAATGTCGAAAATGCTGTCTGATTCTATGTTCTGCAACGATGTTGTGTTGCCATGGTTTAAATCGGCAGGGTTAAAGTCTTCGCCCGTTTGTGCGACTGCGGAGAAAAAAGATAGTAATGCAAAAAAAAGTAGGTTGATTCGTTTCATTTTTGTCGATTATTTTTACTTTTATACACAACAAATTTATACATATTCTGCTTATTATAACGTAAAAAAATGTTAAAAGTTTCAAATTCGGATACAGACTTCCCGGCGAAGCCTCCAAAAAGGTTTTCAACTGCTTTGGGGCAAATGAGAAAATCGTACTTTCGGCAACTTACAATACTGCTAATTACTTCATTTTCAAATAACAATTAACAATGCGAATCATGAGTTGAAATATTTTATAAAACAAACATATACAGCTTATTAACTTTGCAGATTTTTACAGGAATCTTTGAGAATATCAGCGTATTTAAGGTAAACATAAAATTTATCATTCTAAAACACGATTTTATATTTTTTTTCATTCTAAATTAGTTCTAATTTTGTGTTCTTTTTTCTCACTTCCGATTTTACGTAATACGATAAGAAAATCAGCAAATCAACACATAAATTTATCACCACATCAAAATAATATGGATCAAATTTTTGCAAAAATCAATGAGCTGTCGCTGAAATATGCCGACTACACTGCTCTGAATCTCTCGAAACTCGTTAAAATCAAGTCCGAAAGTATGGGCGAAGAAGGCGTTCAACACGAATTGGTACGCCAAATGCAGGAAGCGGGTTTCGATGAAGTTCGCATCGACGGTTTGGGAAACGTTATCGGTCGCGTCGGAAACGGTAAAAAAATTCTTGCAATCGACGCACATATGGACACCGTGGGCGAAGGCGTAAAAGAAAATTGGAGCTTCGATTGGCTTTCGGGCCACATTGCCGACGGATTTGTTCACGGTCGAGGAACTGTGGACCAAGAAGGCGGAGCAGCAGCTTTTGTTACAACGGGCAGAATTTTGAAAGAACTCGGTTTCGACCGCGACGTAACGGTTTATTTCACCGGAACCGTTATGGAAGAAGATTGCGACGGTTTGTGCTGGAAATATCTTTGGGAAGAAGAAAAATTGCGTCCGGATTTTGCAATTTCGACCGAACCTACAAATTTGAACATTTATCGCGGGCATCGCGGACGCATGGAAATCAGAGTTACATTTCACGGAATTTCGTGCCACGGCTCGGCTCCCGAACGCGGCGACAACGCCATTTACAAAGCTGCAAAAGGTGCTTTGGAAGTTGAAAAACTGAACACTCGTTTGAAATCAGACGATTTTCTCGGAAAAGGTTCCGTTACAATTTCGGAATTCAAATCCGGAAGTCCGTCGCTTTGCGCAGTTGCCGATTATGCACATTTGCACCTCGACAGGCGACTCACTTGGGGCGAAACCAAAGAATCTGCCCTTGCCGAAGTTGTTGAAGCAATGAAAGGTTTGGATGCCAAAGTGGAAGTACTTTATTACGATGAAATCGCTTGGACAGGCTTAAAATACGGCATGGAAAAATATTATCCGACTTGGAAAATCGACGAAAGCGAACATGTAGTTCAAGCCGGCGTTTCGGCATACAAAAACTTGTTTAATGCCGCTCCGAAAGTGGATAAATGGACTTTCTCAACAAACGGCGTAACAATAAACGGATACTACAAAGTTCCGATGATAGGTTTCGGTCCCGGAAACGAAGTGATGGCTCACGCTCCGAACGAAAAAGTACCTATTTCCGACTTGGTAAAAGCGTCGGCGTTTTATGCAGGATACGCATATTTGATTTAATTATGAATTATGAATTATGAATTACGGTATGTTGATGTAATAAATAAATTTATATACTGCTCTTGAT
>DYMH01000143.1:0-5423 GCA_020721645.1 Draconibacterium orientale | reverse complement strand
ACTAAATACTAAATACTAAATACTAAATACTAAATACTAAATACTAAATACTAAATACTAAAATATGAAAGAACTTAAAAAACTCATCAAAAAAATCGGCAATCTCAATGCCGATATGTACGGCAAAGATTTTTTGCTGACTTGGGAAAAATCGGAAGACGAACTCAAACAAATTCTTTATGTCGCCGAAGCTCTTAAAAAACTGAGAGACAATAATTTCTCGACACGTTTGTTCGACTCCGGTTTGGCAATTTCCAATTTCCGCGATAATTCCACCCGCACACGTTTCTCGTTTGCTTCGGCGGCAAATATGCTCGGTTTGGAAGTTCAGGATTTGGACGAAAGCAAATCGCAAATTGCACACGGCGAAACCGTTCGCGAAACAGCAAACATGATTTCGTTTCTTACCGACATCATCGGCATTCGCGATGATATGTACCTCGGCGCAGGCAACGCATACATGCGCGAAGTTGGCGATGCTTTGGACGATGGTTTTGAAAACGGCGTTCTTCCGAAACGACCCGGAATCGTAAATTTGCAATGCGATATCGACCACCCGACACAATCGATGGCTGATTTGCTGCACTTGAAACGTCATTTCGGTTCGCTCAAAAATCTGAAAGGCAAAAAAATTGCCATGACTTGGGCATATTCACCCAGCTACGGCAAACCGCTTTCGGTTCCGCAGGGAATTATCGGTTTGATGACACGTTTCGGAATGGAAGTAGAACTGGCACACCCCGAAGGTTACGGTTTGATTCCCGAAGTTTTGGAAGTTGCCAAGAAAAATGCGGCGGCAAGCGGCGGAAGTTTCAAAGTATCTAACAATATGGAAGATGCTTTCAAAAATGCTGATATTGTGTATCCGAAAAGCTGGGCTCCGTATTCCGTAATGGGACAACGTACCGAACTTCTTTTCGCCAAAAACATGAAAGGCTTGGACGCTCTCGAAAAAGAAGCTCTGGCAAACAATGCCAAATTCAAAAATTGGGAATGCGATGCCGAAAAAATGAAACTCACCAAAAACGGCGAAGCTCTTTATATGCACTGCCTTCCTGCCGATATTACGGACGTTTCGTGCAAAGCCGGCGAAGTTTCGGCTGAGGTTTTCGAGAAATACAGAATCCCCACTTATGTTGAAGCAGGTTACAAACCTTATGTTATTGCTTCGATGATTCTGACAAATCAATTCAAAAATCCTTCAAAAATATTGAAATCGCTTTTGAACGACAGATACAAAAGAATGATGTAAGTAATTGTTAATTGTTAATGATTAATGAAGTAATAATTTGATTTTGATAAGAATACGGACATTATAAAATACAAATAAATCTGTCCGATGCCTTAAATTACATTTCATAAAAAAAGCCGATTCGTGAGAGTCGGCTTTTTTATGTTTTTATTTGCTAATTTCGGTTTTTGATTCTTTTGCTCGGTCACTTTTACCGAAAAATAACACACGCCGTTGCTTTTTTTGTGGGCGTGTAAGCACAAATGTTTCAATTACTGACCAATGTTTCTTTCTTGCACAAAAGTTTCAATTTAGCACTTCTGCCCACAAAAAAAGCAATGGTCGTTGTGTTATATGTTATCGGTTTTTTCATTATCAATCAGTTAGTTTCTTTTATAAATCGTAAAAATTCATCAATTATACTGTTAAAATCTTTTTCGATTTCATAATTTTCTGGATTGATATTTAATCTAAGACCATTTTCTTTAAATTCAAAATTTGAATTCCAATTAAACTGTTCTTGTTTTGTTATAAAATCGGTATCTTTTTCAATCCACAAAACAAAAAATGGAAAATCATTTTCTGATTGATACCAATTAACTGCAATCACAATTGTCAATGTTTTTGAATTTAATTCACAAACAATTCTGGAATTTAATAATGGATAATCTGGTGCAAAATAAGTGCTTTTTACGCTACTTATATTTGGTTTTAAAAGTCCCCAATTTTTTCTGGTTTTTAGAATTAATTGCAACTTATTTTGTAATTCTTTACGAAATGTAAAATAAATTTCAGATGCCTGTTTATATCTTTTGATACCTTCTTTTAAAAAATTTTCAGTTTCGTTATTCATAAATAAATCCTTTTTCTAAAATATTAATTTTCGTATTTAGATTTTCTCTTGGTTTTGAGTTTATTAAGTGTCCTTTAAATCTAATAAGTATTTGTTCAATAGCGCCAATAAAAGTATACGCCCAAACTTTCCATGTGATTGTTTCTTCGCTTATCAATGCTCTTCGCAATGAAATACAAACATTTTCCCAAGTTAAAGGATTAACACAAATTTTAGAATGAGCATTTTCAACAATATTTTCCCACTCTGGTAATTGATTAGATAACAATAATATGTAGTTTGTCCAATTAGCATTATGTGCTTTATATTTTTGCATAAAAACTTCGCTAGTTTCAAATGTTTTTAGCAAATTCATATCACCAACTTTTATTTCTACATGAGAATACTTAGCATTTTTCCATTCAATAATTACATCTGCTCGAAAATTTCTGCATGTTTCTTCTCTTGTAATGTTTATTGGATTTGAGTAGCTTCTTTTGTCAAAATCTTGTTTTTGAAATAAATAATTTGCAAATGTTCCAGTTGTCGAAGTTTCAATTATATGTGCAAACCAATCTGACCAGTCTTCTTCTCTTGTTAATCTTAAAGAACGAAATTTTTCCCAATTATAATTTGTGGGATCATTTCCAAAATCTTGAAGTTTTAAATTCCATTTATCTAATAATGGAAGTAATTTATTATATTGACTTTCAATAATTAAATTATGATGTGGAATTAATTCATCAAATAAAGACCAATCAAAATCCTTTTTTTGTAGGTAATTGGAAAATTTCCAAAAATCGAAAACCATCCATAAATTGGCATTTAATTGTTTATAAACCATGGTTTAATTTTTATAATTTTTCAGGATTTTTCACAAATGGCAATCTTCCGTCAATTTCACGTCTATGATATGTATCACGTTCAACACAACGATTTAAAATATTTTCCATATGCCAATAAGTATAACCGTTGTAATCAAAGTAAATTACTATTTTTTGATAAAATTTTTCAGTGTAACCATATTTATCTACATGATTTGCTAATTCTAAAAATATTTCACTATCAACTTTTTCTTGAACAATATATTCATGTGGCCACGTTTCTGCATAGGTTTTTGCAAATGTCCATTTTGTTTGTTCTATAAAACTCTTTAATTTTTCTGATAATTCATTCATTGATATTGTCATTTTTATTTTTATAACCGATAACGTCCTTATATCCGAAATAAGCAGCAAAAGCTAAAATCAGTGCAAGCAATTAAGCCGCACCTGCAATAATAAGTTTCTGTTTCATTTTTTTGATATTATTTTCGTTTCAAAGTTTTACTGTTTTAGGATTTCTTCTTGCATCGTGAATAGTAATTATCTCTACAACATTATCAACAATTCTGTAATACATTGCATTTTGTTTTGTTATCAAGCATTTTCTAATAAGTTTTCTTTTGGAATATACTTGAAACACAAAAGGATTTATTGATAAAAAATTGAGATTTTTCTTAAAACTCTCCAAGAAATTATTTTTCACAGTTTCATTCCATTCTGAAAGTAAATAAGTTATAATTTTATCTAAATTATCTTCCGCTCGTTCAGAAATAATTATTTCATAAACTATTTCGTCCTCCATAATCAATACTTTGCTAAAACCTCATCAATATTTTTATACTTACCGCTATCCAAATCTGATATTCCTGCATTTATATCTTCCTTTTCCCAATCAGACAGTAAATCCCAAAAATCTGTTTTTTGTTCTTCTTGATTTAAAATCAACAAATTATAAAATTGTTGTAATCTATTTTCGGGTAAAGTGTCAATAAATCGGAATAATTGTAATTTTATTTCCGATGGATTTGTACTAAAATTATACATTATCTTATTTTTTTAATATTTATGCAAAATTAATCATTTTCCTTGCTTCTTAGAAGAATTTGAATATTGGGTTAAAGAGCTTCTTTCAAGTTTTCTAAATCGTCCAAATCCTTATGTCGCCCGGAAGCCTTTTTGTTTTTTCTTAGATTATCAATATCAATAAAATCAATAGTCAGTCCCTCTATATCATAACTTTTTTTATTTGGATAACAGTCTTTAAATTCTATACCGCTTACTCCTGTTAATAAATCAATCCTATTAGGAGCATAACCTAATTGAATTATCCTGTCAGGCGATAAAAAATGTTCGTCTTTCAATCCTAACGCCCCAAAACCAAAATCGTTTAAAACATTTATGATTTTTTTTGCATTTTCATTATCAATCCATAACCAAATATCAATATCATTTGTGTATCGCGGATATCCGTGTACTGTAACAGCATAACCTCCAACAATTAAATATTTAACTTTGTGAAAGTTCAATAATTCTATAAACTCTCTGTAATCCTTGTTGAGTACCATATTCCCATTTTATATATTGCTCGCGTAATGTTTCTAATGCTTCTAATCTTTTTTCAATCGACCGGCTCAACCAAAACGTGTAATCGGTTTGATTATCGTGTAAAGACATGATTTTTACAACTTTTTGTACGGATTTAGCATCGTTTTCTTCCATTGTGTAAATGATTTAACCTAATTTTGATATTATTTTCGTTTCACAGATTTAACAATTGCCCAAATTGACACGGGAACCAACAGAATGAATCCAACAACCCATACAATGATTTCTAATGACATATTCGATATGTTTAAATGATAAAATTTTCGGTAAAATCGGAATTAAAATTTTTCGAGTAATAACAAATGTCTTATATCTCAAATCTTGTGTCTTGATACTTATTTTATTTCAAAGCAAATGTAAAAATAAAATCCTGAATTTCTTTTTCTGTCGGAGCACGGTCGGCACGAAGAATGGCAATTTGATACAAAGTGTTTTTTACCAAATAATCGGCTGTTGCATTGTAATAAATGCTCGATTTTGATTTAAAGAATTTGCCCGGATAGATTCCTAAACTGATATCGCGTTTTTCGCTGATAATCAATTTTAAATTGCCGATAAACCCATTCACCGAAGCATTCAACATATCATCGGGATTGCTGTTTCTGATTTTTTCTGCCGGGTATCTTGCTTTGGCAATCATATATGCTACCGAACTGCCTTCTTCGAGCATGTATGTAATCATCAATACTTTACCGACATCGGTATCCACTTCGCTCTCGTTTTTCGTGGGAACTTGTCCTAAGAAATTAATCATAAAATCCGGGTCGTCGTTAAAAAAGCCGGAATTTGTCTTTTGGTTCGAATTGTTGTTTTGAGTGTTCGGATTATCGGGCTGTTTTTGGGAAAAAACAGAAATACTTACTAAAACAGTAAATATAATGGCTGAAAAGGTTTTTAGGTTCATTGTTTTAAATTTTTAAAATAAATTTTT
>DYMH01000142.1 GCA_020721645.1 Draconibacterium orientale | reverse complement strand
ACAAATAAGTTCCGGCAGATTTCACTTATTCAAGTGTTTAAAGATTTCGATTTTTCCTTATATTTCTACGAAAATCTGCCGGAACTTGCGGATTTAAGGAATTACAAACTTTCAATTTTATAACTTTTAAAACTGAACTCAGCAATATAATTTCAAAATTTATTCTTTTGCTGAAAATCATTTTCTACTTTTGTGTACGTCTATTTTTTATATTGAAAATTATTTTTTTTCAGAATGCTTTACATAACAAGCATTCGTATTACACAAAACGCTATTATGATTTACTATAAAACCCTCGAAGAAATTGAACTTATGAGGCAAAGTGCTTTATTGGTTTCCAAAACATTAGCCTTGTTGGCACCCATGATACAATCCGGAGTTACGACTTTGGAACTCGACCGAAAAGCCGAAGAATTTATTCGCGATAACGGAGGAATACCTTCATTTAAAGGGTATCACGGCTTTCCTGCAACATTGTGTACTTCTGTGAACGAAGAAGTTGTTCATGGCATTCCGAACAAGAAAGAATTGCAAGAAGGCGATATTATTTCGGTCGATTGCGGGGTAATTCTCAATGGCTGGCACGGCGATCACGCCTTTTCATTTCCTGTGGGAAAGGTAGCCGATGATGTTTTAAAATTGTTGAAAATCACCAAAGAATCTCTTTATCTGGGCATTGCACAAGCAAAAGCCGGAAATCGAGTTGGGGACATTGGTTTTGCCATTCAAGATTATGTTCAATCTCATGGCTATTCGGTTGTTCGGGAGCTCACCGGACACGGCTTGGGGCGAAGTTTGCACGAAGATCCTGCTATTCCCAACTACGGAAAACGTGGGCACGGAACGGTTTTGAAAACAGGAATGGTCATTGCCATTGAACCGATGATAAATATGGGAAAACTCAATGTTGAACAACTTAATGACGGGTGGACAATTGTGACTAAAGACGGATTACCCTCGGCTCATTTCGAGCACGATATTGCCATTATCGACGGAAAACCGGAAATCATTTCAACATTCGATTATTTGGAAGAAGCACTGGCGAAAATGCACTAAATCAATCGTCCAAATTTGGATGTTGTCCTTTACCGCCCTTCATTTTTCGCAGCAATTCTTTTTTAAATTCGTATTCCGATTGAAAAAGCAACAGGATTTTGACAGGTGGCAGTAATTTTTTGTATTTCTCAAGGTATTGTTTTTCTAATGCTGCGGTTTGAATATCAATCTCCACCAGTTGGTCGGCAGTTTTTAATATCTCGGCTTCCGACATATTTAAGCCGTTTTTTTTGTAATTTCTGAAAATTTTGTGTCTTTCCTGATGCAAATTTTCTCGTTTGGTATCAAACTCTTTGAAAACCGGTAAAAATAATGTTTTTTCTTCGTAGGTCAATTGCAGTTTTTCTTCAATAAATTGAAGCTTTTCGGCTTGAATTTGTGCTCTTTTCTTACAAATCTCTTTACCGGATTGTGCACTTACTGTTGCCGGAACTGCTACAAAAAAGAAAAAAATGTAAATAATTTTAATAGTTTTCATCTGTTTATAATTGTTTTTTAAAGGTCAGATGGAAGTCCACGAGTTTTTTACTTTCACGCATTTGGTTTGATTTGTCTTATAATCATGCCATTGTGTGTTTAGCAATAATCATGGACGTTTCATGGTTTGATATTATAAGTCTGCTAATAAATCGGAATATGTTGTATTATCGGCTACATATTCTATCAATTCATCATCGGATATTTGTGTTGTGTCTGAGACTGTGTCTTTGGTTTCGGAAATAAAGGATACAATGGTATTTTCATCAATATCTTCATAAATTTCATTATCGAGGGCTAAGTTATTGGAACTATCACCGAAGTTTGAAACATTTGTAAAATTCGTTTTAGGGGTGTTGTTTTCAAAAAACAATGTGCGAAGCCCTATAAATAAAACAACTCCTGCGGCTATCGAAATTGAAGTTTTCAGAAGAATGGAAAATTGATTTTTCCTGTATGTAAAATTATGTTTTTTGTTGAAAGAATGTTTATCTGAATTTTCAAAATAATTTTCGGGTATCGTGAATGGATTTTTATTTCCGAATTTACTTTTCAATTTTTCCTCTGTAATTCGGCATTGCAATTCGTCTGAAAGCGTATCGAAATAATTTTCGGGCAATCGGAACGGATTCTTTGTATTTTTAGGAATTTTAGACATTTTTCTTCATTTTAACATTTGACTGATTTTTTTAACTCTCGTTTAATCTTCATCGAAAAATGCTTCAACTTTTTTTACTGCATGATGATACGAAGCTTTTAAAGCACCTTCCGATGTCCCCAAAATTTCGGACATATCGCGATAGCTTGTTTCTTCAAAATATCTCATATTGAAAACGATACGTTGCTTTTCGGGTAAAGTCAGAATGGCTTGTTGTAACTTCAATTGTAAACTGTCGCCATCAAAAAAAGTATCTGTTTGCAGTGTATTGCTCAAATAATTTTCATATTCTTGGTATTCGGGGTGTGCTTCTTTTTTCTTTTTGGCAAGAAATGTTATCGACTCATTCACGGCAATTCGATACAGCCATGTATAAACCGATGATTCGCCTTTGAATGCAGGCAGGGCTTTCCATACTTTTATAAGCACATTTTGAAGCACATCATCAGCATCATCGTGCAGGATAACAATTTTTCGTATCAACCAATATAGGCGTTCTCGATATTCTTTTGCAATATCATCGAAATTGAGATTCGTTTTCAAATTTTCGCTTGCCAAAATAGATTGTGTTTGTGTCGAAAAAAAATGTGAAAATGTTCCGTTTCCGATATTTTCACATTTTTAGTATCTCTTTTTTTCTGATTATACTTTTTTTCGTTGTAATACCTTTTCAACTGCCAGCACAATATTCGGTGTGTCGATTCCGTAATATGCGAGCAATTCTTCGGGGGTTCCGCTTTGTCCGAATTTATCGTCCACAGCAACGTATTCGAGTGGTGCAGGAAAAAATCGAGCCAAAACCTGTGCGATACTGTCGCCCAACCCGCCATTCATTAAATGTTCTTCGCACGAAACCACACATTTTGTTTTACGTACCGAATTTAAGACTGCTTCTGAATCGAAAGGTTTAATGGTGTGAATATTTATCAGCTCGACAGAGATTCCTTTTTGTTCCAAAATTTCGGCTGCTTCAATCGCTTTCCAAACTAAATGTCCTGTGGCAAAGATTGTTACGCCTGTTCCTTCGTTCAGCATGACAGCTTTCCCGATTTCAAACACTTGGTTTTCGGGGGTAAAAACCGGAACAACCGGTCGCCCAAAACGTAAGTAAACCGGACCTTCGTACTCGGCAGCGGCTATTGTTGCGGCTTTGGTTTGATTGTAATCGCACGGATTGATGACCGTCATTCCGGGAAGAACTTTCATCAATGCAATGTCTTCCATGGTTTGATGCGTGGCTCCGTCTTCGCCGAGTGTAATTCCGGCGTGCGAAGCGGCAATTTTTACGTTTTTATTGGAATATGCAATCGATTGTCGCACTTGGTCGTACACCCGACCCGAGGCAAATTCGGCAAATGTGCCGGCAAATGGAATTTTCCCGCCAACGGTTAATCCTGCCGCAACGCCTATTAAATTTGCTTCCGCTATTCCGGTTTGAATAAATCGGTCGGGAAATTCTTTGATAAACGCATTCATTTTCAGCGAACCCACCAAGTCGGCACAGAGGGCAACAACGTTGGGATTTTCGCGTCCTGCCTCCAACAGTCCGTCGCCGAAACCGGAGCGAGTGTCTTTCTTTTCTGTAAAAGTGTATTTTTTCATATAATAGTTTGTGATTCGTTAATGATTTTTTTGTAAAATTAGATATTTTTTAATATCGAACACCGTTTTTGGCGAAATATTGATAAGTTCAGTTTAAAAAGTTATAAAGTAGAAAGTTTATGAAGTTATAGAGATGAAAATGAGGACTTTAACTTAAATTTATATTATTTCCTAACATTACTTATTAAGTAATCGGACTGATTTATTTGTATTTATAATGTAGTATTTTTATCAAAATCAAATTATTACTTCATTAACAATTACTTATAAATGATTTACACTTTTCACTTTCAAACTTTATACTTTATATATTTGGCTCATTGATTATTATCATAACAAGTACCGATTATTTGACATTTCTTTAATTGCCGAGTTCAATAATTCAGCAGCTTTTTCGACTGTTTTATGCGGACATGCCAAATTTATTCGCTGAAAACCTTCGCCGCCTTGTCCGAAATCTGTTCCTGCAACCAAACCCAGTTTTGCCGTGTGAATCAAAAAATGTTTTAAAACGGAATCCGACATGTTCAATTCTCTAAAATCGAGCCAAGCCATGTATGTAGCTTCCGGGCGAATCATTTTAATATGTGAAAGGTTTTTTTGAAGATACGAATCTAAAAAATTGACATTTGCCGAAATGTAATCTAAAAGATCGCTCAACCAAGCATCTCCGTGTGTGTATGCAGCCGTAGAAGCAATATTTCCAAAAATATTACCTCCGCCTATGTGAACTTTTTCGAGTGCCGTGATGAATAAATTTCGTAGATTTAGATTTGATATTATTACCGAAGACGTTGACAGCCCAGCCAAATTGAAAGTTTTGCTTGGTGCGGTCAATATAACGCTTTGTGCAGCAACTTCGTCCGAAATATTTGCGAGAACCGTGTGTTGAAACGGTTTTAATGTTAAATCGTGATGAATCTCATCGGAAATCATTAAAATATTGTTTTTCAAACAAATATCCGATAATTCTTTTAGCTCATCGAAAGTCCACGAGCGTCCGACGGGATTGTGTGGATTTGAAATGAGAATCATTTTTGTTCGGCGGTCGATTTTCTTTTTTAAATCATCGAAATCCATTGAATAACGATTGTTTTCAAAACATAATTGATTTGTAACCAATTGCCTTCCGTTTTCGAGCACCGAAGATTTGAAAGGGAAATAAACAGGCGGTTGAACTATTATTTTATCGCCGGGTTGTGTGTATGCCTGCACACATAAATTCAAAGCCGGAACTATTCCCGGACAAAAAACGATGTGTTCTTGTTCAACTTTCCACTTGTGTCGTTGATAAAGCCATTTGATTATTGCCTGAAAATAATCGTCTTGTCTTACGGAATAGCCGAAAATTTCGTGCGACATTCTTTTTTTCATCGCTTCGACAATAAAATCGGGCGTTTTAAAATCCATATCGGCAACCCACATCGGCAACACTTCGGATTCGCCGAAAATCTGCTTGCGAATATCCCACTTCACACAATCAGTTGCGTTTCTGTTTATTGTTTCATCGAAATTATACTTCATCTTTTTTTATCCGAAATTTGGTTTGAAAATAGGCAAAAAAAGGAAGTATAAAAATATAACCCTGAGTAACTTTACCGGTTTCTCGATTCAATTCCGAACCGAACATGCTATGAGGTATTGAAAAGATTATCAATGTAATAAGTGCGGCAGCGATGATTGCAAACCGATTTTCTTTTTTCAGATTCAAAACAAGGGCAAAACTCCAGACAATGAATCCTATGAGTGTTTTATTATCAGTTAAATCCCAGCCATACGGGACTCCTGTCCACAATTCCCCGAATGCGTATTTTTGGACAATCGGACCGAAAATCATGCCGCCCAAAAGTATGAGAATAAAGGTAATTTTTGTATATAATTTCATTTGCTGCATTTTGAAAGCAGCAAAAAGCCCGGCAGCATTTGCCCAAAGCATGGCAAAAAACATAAAAAAGATATGCGGAATAAGAATCGGAGTCGGCACGCTGCCCTTGAATCGAATGACAACGGGATTATTTTTTAGTACAACATTTTTTTTTGAGTTTGAAGAAATTTCGAGATAATACATCAATTTTCCGGCAGGTGGTTGATGCGGAAGATTAACACTCAGTATTGATTTTTGGTCTTTGAGTTCTCTTTGAAAATCAACGGAAATCCAATTTTGATTTTCAATTTCGGGATAATTTTTATAAAAAATTTCAGCATTTACCGATGTGTCCGGAATATTTAGTTCGATGGTTGCATCATCGTCTCCGCCGAATGTGCGAAGTAGTTTGAGTGTGTAACTTTTTTTGTTTATTTCTATTTTGTGTTTTTGAGGATATGTCGGACCGGTAAGTCTTTGATAAACAGCTGCCGACATCGTAACAACGACAGCTGCTGTCCAAATAAATGCTTTTTTATATTTCAACATTTTTATTATTTTTTAAGCATCAACATAATTGAAAACAGCCAAGGGGGCTCAAAGTAAACTGAAAATGTGTAAATTTGAGAATTTGAAAAATAGATAATTATTTGTTTATCTGATTAATATGTAATTGTAAAAGTAAAGTTTTAACCAGTGAAGAGTATAAATTAAGGATTTGTAACGAAATAACATGGTTATTTTTAAAACTGATTCGCTTTGTTTTGATTGTTTTTATTCGAGGCAAAGCCTCTTTTAAAATATTCGACTAAGGCAGAGTTATAGCCGAACAATTCAGCGAAATCATTACCAAATGAATAGCTTATTTCGTTACAGTCTTTAAGCATATAAACTTTCACGTAATTCATGTATTTTTGGGTCCGAAATGTAATCATCGTAATCCATTTGTTTATCAATAATTCCTTTTGGTGTAAGTTCAATGATACGATTACATACCGTTTCGATAAATTCGTGGTCGTGCGAAGTCATTAGAACAATGCCTTTAAACTGTACCAGTCGATTATTAAAAGCCTGAATCGATTCCAAATCCAAATGGTTTGTCGGAGAGTCTAAAACCAAAGTATTTGCATTGGTAAGCATCATTCGGGCTATCATGCAACGCATTTTTTCGCCGCCCGACAGTACGTTGGCTTTCTTGAAAATTTCTTCGCCTGCAAAAAGCATTTTACCCAGAAATCCGCGAAGGTATAACTCGCTCGAATCTGTTGAATATTGAGCCAGCCAATCGATTAAAGTTAAATTATTTTCAAAAAATTGAGCATTTTCCAATGGCAGATATGAGTTCGTGATTGTTTGTCCCCATTCGTATGTTCCCGAATCGGGTTTTGTTTTTCCGTTAATAATCTCAAATAATGTTGTTGTTGCTCTTGAATCTCGCGAGAGGAAAACAATTTTGTCGTTTTTTTCGATTGTAAAAGTTGCATTTTTAAATAGATAGGAGCCGTTTTCATTTTTAACGGATATGCCTTCAACTTTTAAAATATTATTGCCCGGTTCGCGTTCGGGTGTAAAAATAATACCCGGATATTTTCTTGAAGAAGGTTTAATTTCTTCGATATTTAATTTTTCAATCATTTTTTTGCGACTCGTGGTTTGTTTTGATTTAGCAACGTTTGCACTAAATCGGGCAATAAATTCTAAGAGTTCTTTTTTCTTTTCTTCGGCTTTCTTGTTTTGAGCCTGTTGTTGTCTTAATGCCAATTGACCGGATTCGTACCAGAAACTGTAATTCCCGGAGAACATCGCCACGCGATTAAAATCAATATCCACCGTATGCGTACAAACCGAATCGAGAAAGTGCCTGTCGTGCGACACAATGAGTACGGTATGTTCAAAATTCGACAAATAATTTTCGAGCCACGACACGGTTTCCAAATCCAAATCGTTGGTCGGCTCATCGAGAAGTAAATTGTCGGGTTGTCCGAAAAGAGCTTGAGCCAAAAGGACTTTAACTTTTTCTTTACCGCTCAATTCGTTCATTAATTTGGCGTGATGCTCTTCCTTAATTCCCAAGCCGCTCAAAAGCATTGCCGCATTACTTTCGGCATTCCAGCCGTCCATGTGTGCGAATTTATCTTCAAGTTCCGAAGCTTTTACACCATCGGCATCTGTAAATTCGGTTTTGGCATACAGCACTTCTTTTTCTTTCATTACCGTCCACAATTCGTCGTATCCGCGAAGAACAGCATCTAAAACCGAGTATTGGTCAAATTCAAAGTGGTCTTGTTTTAATACCGATAATCGCTCACCTGAACCAAAGCTGACATTTCCTCGCGTAGCATCTTCTTCACCGCTGAGTAGTCTTAAAAAAGTTGATTTTCCCGCACCGTTTGCTCCGATAATACCATAGCAATTGCCGGAAGTGAATTTTAAATTAACATCTTGATATAAAATGCGTTTCCCATATTGAAGGGCTAAATTTGAAACTGTAATCATTTATTTGTGTTTGTTTTGCAATAACTTTCATTAAAAAGTTTGCAAAATTACAAAATCCGTTTTAATCTTACACCATAAAAAATTGTTTAAAGTGTTGTTTTTATTTTTTAAATTATTAATTGTTAATTTTTCTTTGTATTTTTATATAACAGAGTCCGGTATAATAAGCCGCATGGCGATTATATTTGCAAAATTATCAAATCACAAAATATTGTATTACAGTTAATTAGAAAATTGCCACGCGGCTTTGATTTCACAAATTCAGCTTTTTATACCGAACACATAAAAAAATATCTAAAATGCTTTAATTGAACATTTGAATGAAAAAAAAACATTTTTAAAAAATATTTCCTTAAAAATTATTCATTATTTTAGCCTAATTCACAAAATATCATGAATTTAAAAGAATCCTTAGAATTTCGATACGCAGTTAAAAAATTTGATACCCAAAAAAAGATATCTGAAAATCAGGTTCAAAAACTTTTGGAAGCTGCAAATTTAACGGCAACTTCATACGGACTTCAGCCCTACAAGATAATCCTAGTGAAAGATACTATTTTGCGGGAGAAAATTTCCGATGCCTCGTTCGGGCAAAGACAACCTGCCGAAGCATCACATCTTTTCATTTTGGCAGCTCGCTCCGATATTGATGAAAAATATATTGCCGAACACGTAAATCATCTTGCCATTGCAAGAAATTTAGATGCTCAGGCGACCGAAAAATTCACTGCCATGCTTACCGGTTTTATTATGGATAAAACTTCCGAACAACTTTTGCAATGGGCACTAAAACAATGCTATATTGTATTGGGAAACTTGCTCACGTGTTGTGCGGTTGAGAATATCGATTCTTGCCCTATGGAGGGATTTTCCTCGGCAAAAGTTGATGAACTATTAAAATTATCCGAAAAAAATCTTCATTCGGTAGTCATGCTTCCTCTTGGGTTTCGTTCGAGTTTGGATAAATATCAATTTATTAAAAAAGTGCGAAAACCCTTATCAGAAATTTTGCTA
>DYMH01000141.1 GCA_020721645.1 Draconibacterium orientale | reverse complement strand
ACCTAATGAATTTATTGTAAATTTATGTAATCTTAATTATTCGGTTTAATATAAAACATAACAAAAAATGAATTTAACACATATCGAACATATCGGTATTGCCGTAAAAAGTATCGAAGAATCAAAATTGTATTACGAAAATGTCTTAGGTTTAACCTGTTACGCAACCGAAACGGTTGTTGAGCAAAAAGTCAAAACAGCATTTTTCAAAATCGGAGAAACGAAAATAGAACTCCTCGAGCCAACAGATCCCGAAAGCCCTGTTGCAAAATTTATCGAAAAACGCGGTGAAGGCATTCATCACATTGCTTTTGCGGGTGATAATGTTGATAATTGCCTGCACGAAGCAGAAAGTAAAGGCATTACACTTATCGACAAACAGTCGAGAGCCGGAGCCGAAGGGTTGCGTATTGGTTTTCTGCACCCAAAATCGACCGGAGGCGTTTTGACCGAAATTTGCAGCAAATAAAAAAAATCCGAGCGGGGCTCGGATTTTTTTATTTTTTGTCTATCGAAACTTTTGCAGTTTTTGCAGTTTTTCGCGGACGTAAAATACCAAAAGATTTCATAAAAATCTTCCCTTTCTTCGTTTTTTTATCTCCTTTTCCCATTTTGAACTTTTTATTATTGAATTATTTTTTGCAAAAATAGAAAAATAAAATGAAGAAAAACGATTTTTAATTTATATTTTTTTTTTTGAGATAATTTTTGAATTTTATACTAATTTTGCGAAATGGGTATCTTTTTTGTACTGTAAATACATCTGTTATTCGCTACTAAAAAATTTTCATAAAAGAAAATGGCAAATCTTCTGATAGAACCGACTTTCGAAAATTCATTCACTTCACCCGCAATTAATTTTAATGCAAAAACAGGTATTTGTGAAATGAAAGGCGATTCTTTTATGAATAATGTTGCAGAATTTTACCAACCTGTATTGAATTGGTTGCGAAAGTATGTGAGCAGCGGCGTGAAAACAATCATTTTTAGATTTCGGCTAAAATACTACAATTCAAGCTCTTCTATCGGAATTACGGGAATTATGGAATTATTGAAAAAATTTGAAGAGGAAGGCAACGAAGTGAGCGTTGAATGGTATTACGACAAATTCGATGAAGAAACCGAAGAAGATGTTACCGATTTTGCAATTGCTAGCGGTATTTCCATTAAATTAATTCCGAACGAATAAATCAAATTTTCTGTAATGCTTCAATCAAACCGCCAACAGTACTGAATTTTTCTAATTTACCTCCCACCGCAAGCAGATATGTTGCATTGTGCAGATTTGTATTACATGATATTTCGAGATGTGTTTTATGACTCACCGGCAAGTAACCGATTCGACTTAAAGCATTGATTATCAACGCACTTAAACTACTAACTTCACAATTGAATGTAATTTCGGTGTGCGCTGTTGATATAATCTGAAAATCGAGGCTTTCGATATCAAAAATAATTTTATTGGGGTCAAAAATTGAATTAAAAATACCGGCAAGAATAACATCTTCCGTGTTGCCGAACAATAGCTCTTTATTATTGATAACCATTAAATTATCCGCAGTTTTCAATGCAATATTCAAATCGTGTGTCGAGTAGAGAATTGCTTTATTTTCTCTTTTCGCAGCACTTTTTAAAATATCATAAACCAGATATTTATTTTCCAAATCCAAAAAGGAAGCTGGCTCATCAAGCATCAGAATATCGGTATCTTGTGCCAAGGCACGAGCAATCATCAATCGTTGCCGTTCGCCGTCGCTCATTTTATCAACAAATTTATTGCGAAGATTCGATATTCCGACAAGTTTCAAGCTGTTTTCAACGATATTGTGGTCTTCAGCATTTAAAATCCCAAATTTTCCGGTAAACGGAAATCTGCCAAGAGCCGTTAATTCGTAGGCTGTTAAATGTTTCGTTTTAATGATATCAGTCGAAACAAAAGCGATTTTTTTTGCAATTTCGAGGGCTGAAAATTTTGAAATCGGTATATTTTCTAAATACACTTCTCCGCTTAAAACCGGAATTATTCTGCAAAGAGTTTTTAAAAATGTACTTTTTCCGGAACCATTGATTCCGATTAAAGCCGTAGTTGAGCCGGGTTTCAACTCGACATTGACATTTTCTATTAAAACATGATTCTGCTTCGACAAATATCCGATATTGGCATGCAGGAGTTTTAACATCTACTTTGGGAAAAGAATTTATAAAACCCGAGCTTTTTGAGCGGATTTTGAGAGCAATTATTTATCAATATCTTTTGTTATTTTAAACGTTTCATCAACATAAATATCATTTTTTAGGTCTTTAAACCATCCTGTAAAACGTGCCAATTTTGTGCTGTCGGAAGAGTAGCTTAATGAATCGGCTTTGCTCATGATAAATTTCAAATCCGATGGGCGTTTTCCGGCATTTTGAAATTTTTTATTTTCGGCAATTCTGTTTTTTTGTTCTGTTCGGTATTTTTCTAAGTTTAACGTTTGCAAAGTCTTGTCTTTATTATCTTTCACTAATTGCGAGTACTCGCTGAGGCGGGTAAAACTTGTGTCGTTGAGCGTTCGGTCGAGACTTTCACTTTTCAATGTTTTGAGATTTTTTACGGAATACGTTTTTTCGTAATCCGAAGGGGCTATTTCGTCCCATTCGATAGGATATTCCATATCCTTTTCGCCCATTTCGAGCAGAGTGTATGGGTCGGGAAGTACTATGTCTGAGGCAACACCTCTGAGTTGTGTTGAACCGCCATTGATGCGGTAAAATTTCTGTGTTGTCAATTTCACGGCTCCAAAAGGTTTATACGAATCGTAACCTTTAATGATGTTGTCGAAACCTATGATTTGTTGAACGGTTCCCTTTCCGTAAGATTTAGGGCTTCCCACAATAATACCCCGCCCATAATCCTGTATTGCTGCTGCTAAAATTTCCGATGCCGAAGCACTAAATTCGTTTATCATCACACTCAGCGGACCATCGTAGAGCAAATTCGCATTATCATCGCGAAGGGTGCGTGCTGTTCCGTAGCGGGGTTTTACCTGTACCACCGGACCTTTTTTGATGAATAAACCCACCATATCAACAACATCTTGCAGAGAGCCGCCGCCGTTGTTTCGCAAATCGAGGATTAATCCGTCGACATGCTCGGCTTTTAGCTTAATAATTTCTTTTTCAACATCTTCGGAGCACCGACGACCGTTTCTGTTATCAAAATCTGCATAAAATTCGGGTAAATAAATATACCCTATTTTCTTGCCGTTTCCTTCTAAAACAGCTGATTTTGCAAAAGTTTCTTCGATTAAAATAATATCGCGAATCAGAGAAATGACTTTAATCGTTCCATCGGGTTTTTTGAGAGTCAGGCGAACTTCTGTCCCTTTTTTCCCGCGTATCATTTTAATAGCTTCATCGAGCCGCATATCAACCACGTCAACGGGTTCGGCATTTCCTTGAGCGACTTTCAAAATTAAATCGCCTTCTTTTGGCTCACCGAGCCGCCAACAGGGACTTCCGGGTATTATTTTCGATACTTTGATGTAGGCATTGGGTTGCATGAGTTGTGCTCCGATTCCTTCTAATTTTCCGGACATCGAAATGTCGAAATTTTCTTTGGCTG
Organism: Draconibacterium orientale; assembly: GCA_020721645.1. Taxonomy (GTDB): domain Bacteria; phylum Bacteroidota; class Bacteroidia; order Bacteroidales; family JAADGE01; genus DYMH01. The sequence continues at coordinate 5,576 of DYMH01000141.1, read as the reverse complement.
CCGGCGGAAAATATTCAGTATGTGGGTCGAAAGACGAAGTGATGGAATTGAAGAAAATGCTTAAATTGTCGTCTTCGTCCAATTTTGTGATGCGATGAAACCAGTCATCGTATGTTTTTTGAACCTCGGCTCGACAGTTTTTTTCTAATTCGTCGTATGATTTGATTTGGATTACTGTATCGTTTCGTGTTTTGGCATCTTCCTGAATTTGAAGTTTATCGGCTAATTTTATCAAGACTTGATATTTGAGTTGTGCTTGCCAAAAATTTTTCAATTCTTTTCGGTCTTTGGCATAAGAGCGTTTTTCGGGGTCCATTTCAATACTTTCATCGGTTTTAAAATTGAATGGTTTTTCGAGACTTGATTTGATATAATCTTGGACTTCTTTCATCCGTTTTTTATAAATTTCGTCGGTGAGTTTGAAGAACTCAAAATTTTCGTCTTTCACTTCATCATCGATTTTGGTTTTATATTTCTCGAATTTGGAAATATCTTCCTGTATAAAAAAACGTTTGTTATAATCTAATCGTTCCAAATATAATTTATAAACTTCCGCCGAAAAATCATCATTTATTGGTTTATTCAGATAATGAGCTTCGGTGAGGCTTTGGACTAAATAATCTTGTATGATTTTATTTTTTTTGTCATCGTTGTCTAAAATATTGAACGAGAGTAAGATTCCAAAAACGATGAGGGTTGTGATGATAAATATTCGGTGTTGTTTCATTAGTTTGAGCATTAATTTAGATATTTTAAAATATTATTTCGTTTGATATTAAGAAACGAAGATACTGAAAATAATATTGCGGTCGAAAATTTTTTAGATTTTTTTAACATATAAAAAAAGAGTTTTCGATGTTTGAACAATCAAAAGCTCATAGTAAATAAGATAGTTATACTTTTATTTTTTGATGTGTTGATGTGGGGATTGTGTTGATGTGTGGATTGTGATGATTGTGTTGTAAATCAAACAGTAAAACAACTTGCAAATCGCAATTTATGACCTTGCTTGTATATATCTAATTTTCGTGTAAAATAAGTAATCGGACAGATTTTTTTGTATTTTATAATGTCCGTATTCTTTTTAAAAATCAAATTATTATGTCATTAACAATTAACCATTTCTTATTATTATACTTTGCACGGTTTAAAACTTTACTTTTACAATTACATAATAATCAGATAACCAAATAATTATCTAATTCTCAAATTTACACATTTTCAGTATCTGTTGTTTTCTCGGGAATATCATCAGTTTTCATTTTAGTTTCTTTGATTCCGGAAATTAATATCAGCGAAATAATTGAGAGTATAGCAATCCACGCCCAAATCGGGAAAATCGGTGTTTCGCCGGCTCCGTAGCTGTGCATTCCTTTTGAGAGATAATAATTAACCCCGATAAATGTCATCAACACACTGCCAAAAGCAATAACAGAACCGACATTGAATAGATATGCACCTCGTAATTTAGGAATTAACCTGAAATGCAGAATAATTGTATATGTAATAACAATAATTAACGCCCAAGTTTCTTTGGCGTCCCACCCCCAGTATCGCCCCCACGATTCGTTTGCCCAGATGCCTCCCAGAAAGGTGCCGACAGTTGCCATGCCGTTACCTATTGTAAGATTCATTTCATTAATTCCGGTTAATTCCTGTATCACCAAATTAAATTTATCTTTATTTTTTTGATTTTTAAAGATATTGATGACTAAATTGATGATTCCCAAGAAAAATCCTGCACCAAGGAAACTGTAACTTACTGTAAGAATTGCCACATGAACGATGAGCCAATATGATTTTAAAACCGGTTGCAGATTTGTTAATTGTGGGTCGTAACTGCTGTGTCCGGCGGTCATGAGCATAAAAAATGCCATAAGTGCTGCTGCAGCCAGGGTGATTTTCGATGAGCGAATGAAACTGAAACCGGCGAGCACCGAGCCCCAACTTACCAATATCAAAGCTTCGTATCCATTGCTCCACGGTGCATGCCCGGAAAGATACCAGCGAACTGCCATGCCGGCGGTATGAAACAAGAATGCAAAAGCGAGCAAAACAATGAAAAAATTCAAAGCCCATTTCACGATTCTGCGTTTTCGATTGCTCAAATTGTCGATAAAAGCAAAAATCAATAAAAACAAACTCAAAAAGGCATAAATATTCCGAAGCATGGAAAAGACATTGGATTTATTGTACAAAATCTCATATTTTGTCTTCGTGTCGGAAGGAATAATATTGGCATAAGCACTTTGTCTTTGGATATTTTCAATATAACCTAAAATCTGATTCGGACGCGAATAGTTGCCGGTTTCATCGGATTTTATGAGTTCCGAAAAATAGAGCCGTGCAATGTTGTTGTAATTTAAAACCGAAAGTTGCAGGTTATCATTTATAATTTTTATACTACCTGTCAGCGGTTTGTAAGCCAATGAGTCGTTCAAACGAATCCAAGGTTCGTCGGCAGTGCTTTCGGGTGGAAAAATTTTCAAAAAATCGCCTGTAAAAACCATCATGCATATATTCACGCGTTCATCGACTTTTATCACCTCCTTGTCGAACTTGTTTTGCTCGGATTGTTGTTTTCTGAAAGCTGTTTCGGCATATGATTGCAATTTATAGTGATTGTCCATATCGAAAAAATCCTCAAAAGCTGCATATTTCCCTTCGATACCAATAAGTTGGCATACAGGTTCTTCGCGAACGTAAATCATTTTTTGTTTTTTCCAATATTCCGAATCGAGTATCATATCCAAAAAAACCTGCATACCATTCAATTTTCCTTTCCCGGGAACATTGAAATTATCCTTTCGAGATATTTTGTGTAAAACATCAACGGCAAGCGTATGAACGGGAGCAAACCGCCCATCAAAGGTTTGTACCGTTAATGCTCCGAATCGCTCGGCATGATTGGCATCAACAGCGGTTCTGGCAGTGTTTTGAGAATAGCCCGAAGTTGAAAGCGAAAACAGCAACAGAATAAACATAACACTTTCCGATATTTGAGTTTTTCGCTTTTCGCGTATCATTTTATTTTTTTTCATTAGATGTCGAAATTGAGAATTTTTGCCCATCAAGGTAAAAATAAAAGCACAAGTCAAGAGGAAATAGCTAAAATAGGTAATCCACGTGCCATAGAAATCGTGATTTACCGATAATATGGTGCCCTTTTCGTCTTGGTCGTAGGAAGATTGAAAAAATCGATATCCTCTGTAATCTAATACATTATTCATAAATATTCGATAATTTCGGTGTATGTTTTTTTCGGTATCCTCCAATCTCACTTCACTGGCAAAGGACGAAGGACTGTTGGAGCCCGGATATCGTTCCAGAATAAAATCGCGACAAGTCAGAGAAAAAGGGAGTTCGACCGTTTTATTGCCATAAGCAATTTTAAAATCGATACCATCGAACGAATATTCTTGGGCATAATTCAAATCACCTGAACCTCCAAAAACAATGGCTTCGTGATTTTTATCGCCGATACCGATATTCAGAATCAAAACCTCGGCTCCTCTCATTGGGTCTGCCGAAAAGTCAGATTGTAGCTTTGCATTTTTGTAATATTTCGAAAATACAAAGACAGTGCCTTCGGTTCGATAAACAAAATTTTCTTTCAAATCCACAGGTGTATTTTGTGTAACAGTATCAACATCTGCAGCTTGCATTTCTCCTACCAGCATCACACCGGGCGATTCAATTTTATAATGTCCTTCCGAACCCAAAATCCGGACTGAATTGGGACGCGTGTTGTAATTGAAGGATAATATGCTGTTGCCGAGTGAGGCAATTTCGCCGTCTTTGATAAAAATACGTTGCCTTTCATCTTTTTCAAAAACAATCATTTCCAGAATTTCGGTTCCGTTTTCAATATTTTCGGTTACTTTGATGTCGGCGGATTTCTTATAATCGAGCAAATTGACAGTAATCTTTCCTTTTTCTGATTTTGCGAATGAACATTGAAACGAATTATTGAGATAGTTGCTCAAATTTAGTTGATAATCTTTATTATACGCTTTATTTGATTCCGATACCTGCATATTCAAATAAGGCTCAGAAGTTTGCATCGTGTTCGAGGATTCGCCTTCGCGAATGTGCATTGAGCCTTCGTAGCCGAAATATCGAGTAACACCGGCACCGATTATCATAATAATGAATGAGGAATGAAAAAGCAAACCTGCAATTTTTGTTCGACTGAGCATCTTGTATCGTTTGATGTGCCCTAAAAAATTGAGTGCCAAGAAAAACATGATAATTTCAAACCAAAGGGCATTGTAAACAAGAATTTGAGCCGTTACGGTATCGAAACGGTCTTCGATAAAAGTAGCCATTGCCATTGCCGCAGCAAAAACAATGAGCAATATTGCCATGAATTTTGATGATATAAGAAATTCTATGATTTTTTTTATCATTTTGTATTTATTTTGTGTTTTTTAATATTAAAAGACTTTTAAATCCGAATCATATTAATTAATGCCAAAATTATAAACATATTTTAATAAAAAATGAGAATAAAAGTATAAATAAATTGTTTTTCAACAGCTTTTATATTGATATAAAAATAATTGTTAATTGTTAAATGTTAATTGTTAATTACTAATGAAGTATATCGTTTAATTTGAAGAAGAATGCTAACTTCATTATGTACAAATATATCTACTCTATTCCTGATAATACAATTGATAAACTTGAAAAAGATTTGATTTTCGATGCTTCTAATCATTCCCCCAAAAGGCTATTTGCAGATTTTATATTTTTGTATTGATTAATTTCGAAAATAATTCTCTGTCAATTTCAAAATATAATTTGTAATTTCGCATTCAAATATTAAATTATATAAATCACACACTATGAAATTTTCAATTATCATTATCTCATTTATTGCACTCTTTGCTTCGTGCCAAAATACAAACAGCAATCAAGAACAAACCGTCACCGACAATCATCAAATCATTGTAAAAGAAGTTCTGCAAACTGCCAACTACACATATTTGAAAGCCGATGAAAACGGTAAAGAGATTTGGGTGGCAATTCCTTTGATGCAAGCCGAAGTGGGCGAAAAATATTTTTACAAAAACGGCATGGAAATGCTGAAATTTGAAAGTAAAGAATTAAAACGCACTTTCGACAAAGTACTCTTTCTCGAAGGCGTAAGTAAAGAACCCATTAACGAACAAGAACAAACAAATCCGCATGGCGACAATGCTCAAAATATGGTTCAGGGAAAACCGTATGCAGCAAAAACGACAATTGCGAAGATAGAACCCGTGCCGGGCGGAATAACGATAGCCGAACTTTTTTCAAAAAAGGATTCTTACAACGGAAAAACCATAAAAATAAGAGGTCAGGTTGTGAAATTTACCGAATCGGTAATGAACACCAATTGGATTCATATACAGGACGGTACTGCAAGCGGAGAAGATTTTGATTTAGCCGTAGCCTCAAATATCAATACAAAAATAGGTGATATTATAACCGTTCAGGGTAAAATTATACTCGATAAGGATTTCGGCTCAGGATATTTTTATAAAGTATTGCTAGAAAATGCGGTTGAAGTAAAATAACTATTATCAATGATA
>DYMH01000022.1 GCA_020721645.1 Draconibacterium orientale | reverse complement strand
ATGATTTTCGCCTCTCATCGGAAACAACATTGCGATTGAAAATGACAAAAAAAGCGGCTTTCGATATCGGATATTCCGCCGATTACGATTCAGAGCCCCCGCCTACCGTTCAATATTTATTTTATTCATTTGTAACAAAATTTGTTTTATTGTTTTAGCCGGAAAAGTAACAAAATATTTCCGATAAATCTTATTTTTGCAATCTACTAAAAAAATATCAATTTTCCATTATCAATTATAAAATGAGTCAATCCGCAAAGTACAATCCCGCCGAAACCGAAGATAAATGGTATAAATATTGGCACGAAAACAAACTTTTTCATTCCGAACCCGACAAACGTAAGCCGTTTACAATTGTAATTCCGCCGCCGAACGTTACCGGCGTGTTGCACATGGGGCATATCATGAACAATACAATTCAGGATATTATGATTCGCCGTGCACGCATGAAAGGCATGAATGCCTGCTGGGTTCCGGGCACCGACCACGCTTCAATTGCAACCGAAGCAAAAGTTGTTAATAAATTGAAAGACGAAGGCATTTCGAAATTCGACATCGGACGCGAAAAATTTCTCGAACATGCTTGGGAATGGACGCACAAACACGGCGGTATAATTCTCGAACAACTTAAAAAAATCGGTTGTTCGTGCGACTGGGACCGCTCGAAATTTACACTTGATGATGATTTGTACGAAAGCGTTATTCTTGTTTTTGTCGATTTATATAAAAAAGGATTGATTTACAGGGGTGTGCGAATGGTAAACTGGGATCCGACTGCCAAAACCGCCGTTTCCGATGAAGAAGTTGAATACAAAGACGAACGCTCGAAACTCTATTACATCCGATATAGAATTAAAGGTTCCGAAGAATATGTAACAATCGCCACCACACGTCCCGAAACTATTTTGGGCGATACGGCAGTGTGCGTAAATCCGACCGATGAACGTTACTCACATTTGCACGGAAAAACTTTGCTCGTTCCTCTATTGAACCGAGAAATCCCTTTGATTGCTGATGAATATGTCGATAAAGAGTTCGGAACCGGAGCCTTGAAAATAACACCCGCACACGATGAAAACGACTATTTGATAGGACAAAAATACAATTTGCCTTCCATTGATATTTTTAACGATGACGGAACTCTCAGCGAAAAAGCCGAATTATACGTAGGAAAAGACCGATTTGTGGTTAGAAAAGAAATCACCGAAGAACTTCAAAAACAAGGTCATATCGTAAAAATCGATGATTACACAAATCGTGTCGGCTATTCGCAGCGAACCAATGTTCCGATAGAACCAAAACTATCGATGCAATGGTTTTTGAAAATGAAAGAATTGGTAAAACCGGCAATCGAAAACGTTGAAAATGATACGATTCTGTTTTCTCCAAAGAGATTCAAAAACACATACAGTCATTGGATGGAAAACGTCCGCGATTGGAATATTTCTCGTCAATTGTGGTGGGGACAACGCATTCCGGCGTATTATCTTCCGGGCGGAAACGATTTTGTGGTTGCCGCTTCGCCCGAAAAAGCCTTGGAAGAAGCTAAAACGAAAACCGGAAATCAAAATCTGAAAATCGATGATTTACGCCGCGATGAAGATGTTCTCGACACATGGTTTTCATCGTGGCTCTGGCCTATTTCGGTTTTCGACGGAATCCGAAATCCCGAAAACAAAGACATTAATTATTATTATCCTACAAATTTGTTGGTTACAGGACACGACATCATCTTTTTCTGGGTTGCCCGAATGATTATTGCAGGCTACGAATATCGAGGAACACTTCCGTTCAAAGATGTATATTTTACGGGAATGGTTCGCGATGATAAGGGACGAAAAATGTCGAAACAACTCGGCAATTCGCCCGACCCGCTTATGTTGATTGAAAAATACGGAGCCGATGCCGTGCGTATCGGAATGATGCTCTGTTCGCCGGCAGGAGGCGATTTGCTCTACGATGACAGTTTGCCCGAACAAGGTCGCAACTTCGCAAATAAAGTTTGGAATACAGCCCGATTAATCGAAAGTTGGGAAATCGACACAAAAATTCAGACACCCGATTCTGCCGAAAAAGCTGTTTTATGGTTCAATAATAAATTAAACCAAGCACTGGAACAAATCGACAAACAATTCGATGAATTTAGAATTTCGGAAGCCGTGATGACGGTTTACAAACTCTTCCGCGACGATTTCTCATCGTGGTTTCTCGAAGCCGTAAAACCGGCTTATCAACAGCCGATGGACGCAAAAACCTATGAAGCTGTTGAAACAATTTTCGATACGATGTTGAAAATTCTGCATCCGTTCATGCCGTTCATCACCGAAGAAATTTGGCAAAACCATAAAGAACGAAAATCCGGCGAAAGCATTATGATTTGCCAAATTCCGGAAGCCGAAAAATACGACAGTGAAATATTAGAAAAGTTTGAACAGACACAAGAAATCATCAGCAAACTGAGAAATATACGCAAAGAAAAAAATCTGCCGAACAAAGAAAGTCTTTCTGTATATTACAGCTCAAAAGACGGAAAATACGATTCTGTTTTCGATGATTTGATTATGAAACTCGGTAACGCAAAAGAAATTACAAATATTACCGAAAAACCCCAAAATGCAGTACAATTCGTTGTAAAACAAACCGAATATTTTGTGCCTTTCGGCGATGTGATTGATGTTGAAAAAGAACTCGAAAAACTGACAAAAGAACTCGACTACGCACAAGGATTTTTGGAATCGGTAATTAAAAAACTTTCGAACGAACGTTTTGTGAACGGAGCTCCGCCCGAAACAATTGCCAAAGAACGAGCAAAACAAGCCGATGCCGAATCGAAAATCAAAGCCTTGAAAGAGCAAATTAATTCTTTGAGAAGTTGATGCGGTGATTTTTTGATGAGTAGATGTAAGGTTTTTTTAATGCAATGATATTATTATTAGGGAATTAAAAGATTCTGTTGTTTTTTTTGATTGATTCGGTTAATAATTTTATATATGACAACTATACTTTGATTGGTTGATTTTTTGATGTGCTGATTTGTTGATTTTTTAATTGCTGATAATGTCAAATAGTTAAACAATTTGTAAAACGCAATTTATGACCGTGCTTAGTATAACTTAATTATAAGAACCATTTGTTTAATATCTCATCGTAAAATCATTAATTTTCATATTCTCACATTTTCATATTTCCACATCATCACATCACCGAATCATGGACAAAAAACAACTCATTGATATCTATTTCAGAATATTTCCTCCAAAAATTCCCAAAGTCAATTGGCTTGCGAAAACCGGTTTTGTAATTATTGGTTTGGGATTTTTCCTGCTCTTAATGCAGACTTTGTTATATTTTCAAAACATTATCTTTGCGGCTACCGGAATGATATTATTGGGTTTCGCAGTTCTGCGATTATGGATGAATCCGTATTTCAAAACGCGGCGTTTGTATCATTTGCGACCGTTCGATGAAGATATGGACGAATGGCTGAAAGAAGATATTCACGGAGCCGTGAAGAAGAAAGCCCTCGAATTTTTGAAAATCAACGATTCCAAAATTAAAGCCGAAAACATTATTTTGATTCCGGTACCCGTTTTTTGGGACACGCCCGGCATTGAACCCGAATTTATGTTGCGACGTATGGGGGGCGACGAGTCGTATCTCTACACCGTTTGGAATGTACAGGTTTTGGTGCTCACCGAACATTTTATCAGTTATTTTGGCTGCACATTCGATTGGTTGAATATGAAAATGTTAGGCATAAAAACCAACGAATATTTTTTCGATGATATTTCGTCGGTGCGAAACGACGGCGGCGTTTTGGATAAAAAAATGGCGGACGATCCGGAATCGACAGTCGGAGGATTCAAAAATCTGAAAATTACCAATATGTCGAGCGATTATTTGGAAGTGATAACCGAAATTCCGAAGTTGAAAGTAGAGCCCACGGCAATTACTACACCCGATAAATTGGTGCAGGCACTTCGTGTAATTTTGCGAAACCGAAGAACCGGCGAATTTATCGAAGACCCGCCGCCCGTTCAGCCCGAACTGCCGAAAGAAGAATCCCAATTTGAAACAGAAGAACAAGGACGGAAAAAATATTTTCACCAAGAAATGAAAGAAGTACACGGCGAATATTCGAAAAAACTCGAAGAAAGCCGAAAAAAGGGAAACGATATTCGAGATGGGAAAACGCCCTAATACAAAGCACGCCGGCAGTCGTAAAAAAAACATCTCTAAATCCTTTTTAGAGATGTTTTTGTTCTTTTACCAAACACGCTCACGAAACTGCCAAGACTAATTTATGGTCTCCGGAAATTCAAAATTAGTATCAAATAGTGTTTACACCGTTCAATAGATATTCTTTATTGTTAATATAAATTTCTATTTTACGAATAACATCTTCAAGGTAATCAAAGACTTCTGTTTTTAATTTTTGCAAATCGTCTAAGGTGTAATCCTTTCCTACATCATAGAAAGTATATTCGCCGTGAGCGAGTCTGTTCCTTTTATTTTTAATATCTTCAAGATTACGTCCGTTTTTCGGATATGCAAAACCAAATTTATCTGCAAGTTTTCTGATTTCCTTTGCATCAAGATTTCCCGAAAAATCAATATCTTCTTCTGAAAAACAGATTATTTCTTTATCAATTATTTGGTTTGTTAAATCAAAAATACTTTGTTTTAGGGTGTCTTGCCGAAAATTACCTTCTTTGAAATTAGTTATAGTCTTTTTTATCCACAAGTTTTTTATATTGACAGCAAGCTTTTGAAAATCAACATCATTATTTTTAATGTCTATGTAAATTTCAAAAATGGAATTTCTTACTGTTGCTTCAATTAAGTTATAAAGAATTAGAAATCCATTTGCAATAAATATTTTTTGCAATTTTTCCGAAAATTTTTCCTCCTTATTAATCTTGTCTTGTAGATATTTTATTGATGTATGCTCTTCATCGCTTGCTATAGAAAGAAATTCAAAATAAGTATTTATTTCGTCTTTTCGTATTTCAAAATCACTTTTCGTTCTTTCCATGTTCTAATCTATAATCGTCAATTGTACCCAATAAAGCATCTCTTACAAATTCTACTCTTTCAACTAATCTGTTTGGATTGTTACTTGCATCGGAGGTTGTTTGATATTTGAAACCTCCGGAATTTAACCAATCTGTATTCGAAATGGTTAAATCGGGTTTTATTTGCAAAGCTAAAAATACTCCGACCGTAATTGCTTCGAAACGAACTCTTGGTGTTGCTCGCTTTTTCTCACTTTTTCTCAATCCGATTGGAAAATAAGTTTCAATAAACTTAACCACGTCTGTAAATCTTTTTGTATATGCCTCCTTATCGAAATTTGTCGAATTTTGTTTTTCGAGATATGTATTTAGAAATGCAGCTACTTCATGTTTCGCTTCTTTGTAGGAATCGGTATAGGCAAAAAATCTCAATATCAATTCTTCGTATTCGCCCCTTTTCGCTTTATTCTTTCCAACAGGACAGATATTTATGAATTTTTCATCTTTTGCTAAAACCATAACTAAATCGTAAAAAGACCCGGAATGAATGCCTTTTCGTATTTCGCTGTCTTTAAGTTGCTCACTGCTTGTGTTTATTCTGTTAAAAATATCTTTTCTTGTTGGCAAGTCAGCTTTGTCATTTACTATAATTACCCTAAAATCTCGCAGTTTAAGCTTTCTTTGATAATAGTCAGGTAAATCTTTGAATTTTGCAGAATTTATTTCTGTCAATATTTTTAATCCTGTTAACGAAAATACATTATTGTAGAAAAATATCAATGTTCTAATTCTTTGTGAGCCATCAATAATTTCCAGCCTGCTATTTTCATCTTCTGAAAGAAAGAAAGGAGTTAGCGGAACACCCAAAAGAACAGATTCTATAAATCGTGATTGACTTTTTTTGTTCCAAACGAACTCTCTTTGGTAATCAGGTACATACATTGATGTTTTTTCATCTTTTTCATCACCAAACTTATTTACAATAACTTCAAATGGATAGTCTTTTGTTCTATAATCATAAACAATTGATTTTTCATCAATTTGTTTCTCTATAATTTTTAACTTCTCAATGCTGAATTTACTTTTCGCCATTTCGAATTTCAGTTAAATGTTTAATAATACTAATTCCTATGACTTCGCCCAGTCTCGGAGGTACGGCATTGCCCACATGTTTAGATGCTTTGGTCAGGCTGAGCAATTCGGGTGATTCGGCAAATTTGTATGTTTCCGGAAAACTTTGCAGAATGGCAGCTTCGCGCAATGAAATAGCTCGGTCTTGTTCCGGATGTCCGAAGCGTCCGTTGCCGATGCCGGTACAAAAAGTTGTCATCGTAGGAGCAGGTTCGTCCCATCGCATTCTTCCGTATATACTGCCGTACGATTTTCCGGATTTTTCTTTATGGCAATCAAGTATCAAATCTTTATCCCAATCCTTTTTCCAACTGCCGCCCGGTTTCGATTGTCGAATACGTTTGATATTCATTTCCGACAACAATGACGCTTTGTGTGCAATATCAGTTTTTGAAGTTTCTCCGGACTTTATTATTTCCAAATGTCCAATTGCGTCTTTTACGGTTTTATAATTTTCAACGGAGTGAGTGGGGGAAATCAAAGATATATCGCCAAGTCTTGACGCTAAAAGCACTAAGCGTTTTCTTTTTTGAGGTATTCCGTAGTCCGGCGCATATACAATTTTATAAAAGACATTGTAACCGTTTTTTTTGAGAGAATCTACAAACTCATAAAAAACCGGAGCTTTTTTAAAATTCAACAAACTCGGAACGTTTTCCATAGATACAATATCCGGTTTCACTTCGGTAATGAGTCTTGAAAATTCGTAAAGTAGTTGCCAGCGTTCATCCTTTTGCTTATCTTTCTTGTACGTATATGTAGAGAATGGTTGGCAAGGAGCACATCCAACAAGCAGTTTTACATCATTATCATCGAAATATATATTTACATCGGAGCTTTTTATGTCTTTTATGTTTGCAGGTATAAATTTTGCATTGCAATTTGCTTCATAGGTATATTTGCATGTTTTGTCTAAATCAATACCGACTTTTACTTTTATTCCGGCATTTTGCAAACCGTACGACAGCCCGCCTATTCCGCAGAATAAATCAACAGCAGATATTTTGATTCGCTCGTCCATAATTAAAACCAATAGATAGTTATATTGCAAAGTTAATAAAGATTTCGTTTTGACAATTCATTCTTTTGATTTTTAAAGTTGTATAGTCTTGACTTTTATAATTTATCAACCCTCCCGTTGTAACAAAACCACTCTTATGTAACTCCCCTTCTATGATTCTGTAACGGTTGAATGATTTCATTCTTTCGTGCATCGTGTTCACAATTATATTGATTACCTTTATATATAATGCAAAAGTACTGCATTATTTAGCAAAAAATAACGCTGTTAATAACTTATTAAAACAAAGACACCCTTACACACAGGATTCTTCCGCAAACTGAACGACAGCCCCTCGGCGAAGTTTAGCGAATGCGTAACTCCGTCGAATTTTCTTTCCGAAGTCTTTGACTTCGATGCGAAGCATTTTTGTTCCGAAATTTGATAACAGGTTGATATATCGTTTTCATTTTTGCCGATACAATATTATCAAAAATTTTCGGTATCGAAAAGCAACCGGTCTTTACTCTTTTGCTGTGCAACGAAGTTTAAAACTTCGGATACAAAAACGATGAAGTTACGCTGCGGAAAACTTCGCCGAGCTGTTCAGTTTGAAACATTCTACGGTGAGCGGGGCAACAAGTTTAATTACGACTATGTTTGCGTAAGTCGGACAACGCCAAAAGAATATACTAAATTATCAGATAACCTGACAGTTACAGACAACAGGGGCAACAAAATAGAACTTACAAAAGTGTCGGTAACGGGTAAAGAAGGTCATTTTTTACACATAAAAAGCGAAGAAAAACGGAAAAAAGAACAGTCGATAGACGACAAATTGAGCCAACGTTTAGAGCTTCAATTACAGGAAATAAAAGAAAAATTATCACATAAAAATTCGGTAAAGAAAATTGGAAAAGTACACGAAAAAATCGGCAGAATAAAAGAAAAATTGTCCAAAGTTGGCTATTTGTACGAAATATCCTACACCGAAGACAAAGAAAATGATGTAGTTACAGATATTAATTGGACAAGAAAAAAAGAAAAAGAACGTCCCAAAGGAGAATATTTTTTGAGATATACCCATGAAGCAATATCAGAGGCAGATGTTTGGGAAATATATAATATGACACGAGACATTGAATCCGTGTTCCGAACTCTGAAAACAGACCTCGACATAAGACCAATCTATCATCAGAAAGACGCTTTTATAGAACCTCATATTTGGTTGGGAATAATTGCTTATCAGGTAGTTAAATATATCAGAATACAGCTCAAAGAAAGCAACATAAAACACGGTTGGACAACAATTGTGGAAAAAATGTGCACAATGCAATCTTCAATCGTAAGCGTAAATAACGATAAAAATGAAAAACTTTACATTAAATTATGCACAAGACCAACAAAAGACCAAAAGGATATTTTTGATAGTTTGAATTTCAAACATAGACCTTTTGTTCGAAAAACAAAAATAGTCCCCCAAATGTAAAAACCCGATGCGTAACTTACTCATAATGAATGATTTTGCGAAGTGAATTTTCAAGTTGGGTTAAAAGTAGGAATGAACCCTGCCAGCCTTTGAAGGCTGGCAGGGTTATACCAAATTTTCGAATTGTCATAAGTGAATTTTGGCAATTAATAAAAAAGCAGATAGACAAAATTAAGAATAGGATTTATTTTCTTTATATCCCCTAATAAACATGAAGGGAATTAATGAAATAATCAAAAACATCTTCGTCGGGATATTTATTAGTACTTCCCAAACCTGCCAAATATGAATTATTCCCTTTTGTAAAATGAAAAACAATATATTTATGGCCTTCTTTTGAAGTTAATTTATATTTCATCCCAAAATACTGCTCTTTTAAGGTAAAACTTTTAATATTATCCAAAGTTGCACTATAGCTTTTTAGTACCATATCCCTGTGATTTTCAAAAATCTTATCTCTTATATTTTTTTCTCCGCTGTAATGCACATGTTCGAAAAAACAAAAGAGCTTTGTTTCAACGGTATAGGTTCGCACAATTCTTCGGTTAATTGTTTCGGTTTTTAGAATGGTATCAAGCAAGGGTTCTGCATTGAGACGTATGTAGTATTGATATTCAGCCTTATAAAAATATGGAAACATGCTAATAATCTTCTGATTCCTCACATATTCCTTTGAATCTAATAAATTTGCAGAAACTCTTGCTCCAAGCGTATTAATTTTCCCTGTATATTCATTGCCCAGGGTGACTTCAGCAGTTCCCTTATCAAAAGAATCTGCTTTGGAATATATACATGGAATAACTTCTTCTCCTTTTGAATTAATATATCCAAATAGGCCATTTCTTTTAATTATTGCCAATCCATTACTAAAAGGAGTGATGTCCTGAACATTTTCTAGTGTAGCTATTTTCTTTCCTTGCATATCAACCAGCGAAATAGATTTATTATCATTTAAACATATAATCCCTTCGCTTCCCATTGGAAAATTTGAAAAGTTTGCTGGAACAATTATTTTACCTGTTGTATCTATCAAACCATAATTTTTTTCTTTTTGAACAAGGATAAGTCCCAATGTCCAATTTTCAAGAATCAAATTATATTCGAATGGAATAATCAGTTTTTTGGTTGTATCCACCATTCCATATTTACCGCTTTTTGATACAATTGCCCTACCTGATATCAACTTTTCTGATACGCTCCCATATTCGCAAGGTATAATTATTTTCCCTGTTGTATCAACCATTCCATACTTCTTTTCTTTACAAACAATTACCTTTCCATTCACTACGTTTTCAAAATTCGATGATTCATCATATTCGCAAGGTATTTTTAGACCATATTGATTGAGAAATCCCCATTTTCCATTCTTTTTTGCTTTGTAAATGTCTTGTCTTACATTAAAAATAACTTTCATATCGTCAAAGTACGAATCTCCAACTATTTTACCTTTTGTATTATAAAAATAATATTTGTCCTGAAATGTCTTTACCCATGCAAGGGTCTTTACCATTTGAAGTGCTGCTTTATATTCAAAAGGTGCAATTATCTCTCCGGTATTTTTAACTAAACCATATTTTTCAATTGAATTTACATTTGTTTTCACACAGGCTATTCCATTCAGAAAATATGGTTCGGGAGAATTTACGGTAGGAACTATTATTTCTCCTTTAGAATTGGCTAAACCAAAGTAATTATTTTTGCAAATGATTAAAATTTTGCCTTCTTTATATTTTATATTTGAATATTCAAAAGGCAATATTTGTTTCGCATATTTGTCTAATGCCCCATATTTTGTATCCGTTCTCTTATTTATATTCGTATATTTTCCAACAATATATAAATTATCTAATTCTTTAACATTTATGATATATTGGTACTCGCATTTTAATACATCTTTCCCTTTATTATCAATAATACCATAGTAATTATCCTTTTTAACAATTACCATATTGTTAATAAATTCCTGAGCTTGATCAAACTTGCATGGAATCACTGTTTTTTTTGTAATTGAATCAGCAAAGCCTACATGTTCGTTTTTATAAATGCGAACAAGTTTTGGCGAGGATGTTAATACTTGTGAACTTGTTTCTATATTTGAAAATGATAAGATTAATATGATGATGCATTTTAAGAATTTTTCAAATCGTTTTGAATTGCTGATTGTTTTTGCAGTCATTTTTCCGATTAAATTTATTGATTGGAACAGGATGAGTAATAATTTGCTTTCCATTTTTTTTTGTTTAGGTTTAAAAACGCTTAGAATTTAATCTACTCAAGGATATATTAACTATATTAGTTTAAAAATACCAATCTCCAAACTATTTTGACCATTCTTCAATACGTTTATCCAGTTCTGAATCTGAAATTACTTTGCCATTTTCGGCATCTTGAATTCCCCTTTCAATTTTGTCAAGTAAAATCATTTCTTCAACTAAATCATCAATTGAAAAATTATCCGGGAATGTGGTTAATGTCTTTATTACAGCAGATTTTGTCAACATATAGGTTTTTTTATAAAGATACGAAGAATTAAGTAATGTTGTTATTTAGTTTTAGACTATTTGCAATAAACTCATCATCGCATTCCCACAATCACATCATCACCCGACAGCATCTTTATAGTGTCTTTCAAAAAATACTTTGTCGATAAAACGCCATTCTTCTTTCAGGTAGCGGTCGAAATCGTTGCTCAGTACTTTCGGGTCGTTTACCGATTGTACTATTCCTGCGATTAAGCTGTTGAGTCGAAAAGCAGAAATTGCTCTCGAAATGGCGTAAAAGCCAAGCCAGTCGGCAATAAGAATTATGATGCCCCACGTTTGAAGTCCGGAACTCAGTGCTACAATTCCGGGAATGGACATCAATAATGCGATAGTCAGAAATTCTAAAAAACAAAATTGATATTTCACCTGTACGCTGCCTTTATAGCTTTTCAGATAAATCGAGCCTCGCGAAACAGGGTTGAAAACGTTCCAGCCGTTCCATGCAAAACGAGCGATAGGTGCTTTAAATCGGATTGTGTCTTCGGTTTGCACAATATCACTTACATAAGACGTTTTTAACTTGTCCCGGAATATTCTGAAAAATTCTTTTTTGAAATCTTCCGGTTGTTTAAATGTCTTAATACTAAATGTTTTGCTGTGATGAAGGAAAAATATCGTCATTTACAAAAGTAAAATCAACTTTACATAAAGTCAGTTTACAGTTGTAAATTTAATTTTTTTTAATTGAATATTAAGAAAAAATATGAAAATATTTTTTCAAAAACAATAATCGGTAAAATTGATAAAAATAAATTCAGTTTGATTTATTAAATTGTAATTAGCTCATTATGAGTGATTAGTTAATATTTAAAAAAAAATTGGAGATTGTTTTATAAAAATCTGTTTGAGTTGAATTTATTTATGTGTAATGCAAATTTTACACTTTATAAATTAATCCGCCCAAATTATCTTTTGATGCACCTGTAACGGAAGACAGGCAGTTGTTGATATTTTCAATCCTCAAAACACCCAAAAAAGCAAAGATCAGAGCTTCTTTATAGTCAACTATTTTTTTATCCGGAATTATGATTTCCGGGTTAAAGCAGGCTTGAAGTCGTTCGGTTAAAAATTTGTTGTGAGCACCGCCGCCTGTAATCAAAATTTTTGGTGCATCGGCATGTGGTGGGAGAGTTGTCGCTTTACAAGTATTCACTGTTTCGGCGATTTGGTGGGCAGCGTGTTCGTAAAAAGTTCGCAATTTCGATTCGGAGGAAAGTTGATATTTATCGAAAATCGGAAAAATTTTCTCATCAATATATTCCCTGCCCAATGATTTTGGCGAACGATTTCGATAAAAATCAATTTCGTTCAATTCGTTCAAAAGTGAATAATCTATTTCGCCCGATTTACCGAAATTTCCGTCGCGGTCGAATTGTGCACCTAACTTTTCGGCAAAATAGTTTGCAATGATATTTACCGGACAAATATCAAAAGCCTTTCTTATGTTTCCGGAGTCTTTATAAGAAAAATTTGCGATACCTCCTAAATTTAAACAAAAATGATATTCGGAAAACAGCAATTCGTCGCCGGCAGGAACCAGCGGAGCACCTTGTCCGCCGAGTGCTGTGTCCTGATTGCGAAAATCGGCAACAGTCGTAATTCCGGTTTCGGCAGCAATGAATGCCCCGTCGCCGATTTGAAACGTGAGATTGATTTCGGGGCGATGAAAAACTGTGTGCCCGTGCGACGAAATAATATCCGGTTTTTCTGTATCTTTCAGGAAAATATTTATTTCGTGTCCGATATATTTTCCGTATTCTTTATGAAATCGAATCAAATCGAAACCCGAAAGTAAACCGGCTTGCCCCATGCGATTTTTCATTTCTTCCGAATATCCGATAGTTTGGGCTTTAAGGATTTCAAATCGCCAAGTCAAATTTTCGTAATAAAATCGACATAATGCAAGGTCTAATCCGTCCAATGAAGTTCCGGACATTGTGCCGAGTGCGGTATATGTTTTTTTGTTATCCATTTTGTATAAAAATAAACGGATTCTGACCGATGTCAAAATCCGTTTTCACAATATCTTAATATTTAATTAAAATCCGTAGATTTTTGCAAGTGCAGCACCTAATTGTTCGCCGCGCAAATCGGTGGCAATCACTTTTCCTTCCGGGTCGAGCAGGAAATTAGCCGGAATACTTTGAACACCGTAAACTTTCGCCGGTGCGGCATTCCAATATTGCAAATCGCTTACATGATTCCAATTTAATTTATCGGCAGCAATTGCTTGTTTCCATGCTTCGGCTGTTTGGTCGAGTGATACTTGGAAAATTTTAAATCCTTTTGCTTTATATTTGGCATAATTTGCAACTAAATTCGGATTTTCGCCGCGACACGGACGACACCATGCTGCCCAAAAATCGAGTAATACATAATTTCCGCGAAGCGACGATAATTTCAATGTTTTTCCTTCGGGATTCGGCAATTCAATTTCCGGAGCTTCCTGCCCGATGCTCACAACGCCGGCTTGCGATTGTCCGCCTTTAACTTGTTCCAAATAAGAATGTAATGATTTTACGGCTTCGTTGTTCGGATATTTTGCGGTTAATGTTTTATCAACTTTTTCGTAATAAGCCATATCTTCCGGAAGTGTTAAAACCGGCGTTCGTTCGGCAACGCTGAGCGACAAAGCTATGAGCGTGGCTAAGGAATTTGGGTTAGCATCGATGAATTTTTTTGTGTCTTTGTTCAGAAGACTTACCGAGTTGATTAATTTCGGATTGATAGCGGCACGCAAAGAATCTGCGTTCTTTTCGGTTTGTGTTGTTCTGAAAACAATGCCTAAGGAGTCGATTTCGCCAACGGTTTTTGCAAGGCGATCGTACAATTCTTTCAGCAATTGAGAATCGGGCGAGCCTTTCACTGTATATGAATCTGTAAATTTTGAAGCATTGGCATTTACGGTGATTTGTTGCATGGAATCGATTAATAAATTGATGTATTCGTTTTGCGAAATGCTCAGGATATAAAAATCGGGGGAGCTTGCGTGTCCGGTGAATTTGAAATTTCCTTTTTCGTCTAATTTAACAGTGTCAACAGGAATAACTTTTTGAGTAGTTAATTTGCTTAAAACCAATTCTTTCCCACTGCCGTTTGTAATAGTGCCTTCAACTGTAAAACCATCTTTCTTAAAAGTGGAATTGCATGCAAAAAGACTGAAAATCAAGAGAACTAAAATTGAATAATTTTTCATTGTTTGTAAAATTGATTAAAATAATTTGAGATGCAAAAGTAGAAATATTTAGTTATTTACGAAACCGGATATGTGAAAAATATTTTGTAATAATTTGAGGCATTCGTTTATCTTTGTGAAAACAATTCGGAGAATGAAAGTTTTGATTATAGAAGACGAGGCGGATTTATTGAGCACGATGGATGTTTATCTGAAAGCCGGAGGTTTTTTGTGCGAACATGCTTTTACTTTCGCCGAAGCCGTTTTGAAAATATCATTTTACGATTACGACTGCATTTTGGTAGATTTGAATTTGCCCGACGGTAACGGATTGGATATTATTAGAAAAATCAGGGAAAAGAAAAAATCAACCGGAGTGATTATTGTTTCGGCAATGGCAGATTTGGAAACCCGCGTCAAAGGGCTTGAAACCGGTGCCGATGATTATATCGTAAAACCGTTTCATTTAGCCGAACTCAGTGCGAGAATTAAATCCGTAATTCGACGTGTTAATTTCGACGGAAGCAATTCAATTACTGTCGGCGAATTACGAATTTTTCCCGATGAAGTGAAAGTTTTTGCCAAAGAAGAATTGCTCGATTTAACAAAAACCGAATTCGATTTGTTATTATTTTTGATATCGAATCAAAACCGAGTCATCGCTAAGGAAACGATTGCCGAGCATATTTGGGGCGATTATATCGATATGGCAGATTCTTTCGATTTTGTTTACAATCACATAAAAAATCTGCGTCGAAAGATAAAAACACATGTTGAAGACGAATACATAAAAACGGTTTACGGAATCGGATATAAATTCAGCGTATAATTGATAATTGACAATTGATAATTGACAATTGACAATGTGGAATTTTTCAACACATCATCACAAACCTTCAAATCAGCACATCAACAAATCAAGGCATCAACACATCAGTAAATCGTGAAATTATTAACAAAAACAAGTCTTCATTTCATCACAGCATTTCTCATTATTTTTTTTGCTGCCGGCGTGGCTTTTTTTCAGATGATACGCACCACTATCAACGAAAAAGCCGATGCCGAATTGGTAAATAAAATAAGAGGATTACGTCGAAATTTGACCCAAAACGATGTTTCGAAATATCCCTCGGTCGATTTATACAACGATGTTCAAATTGTTCCGATAACAAAATTCAGCGGCTTGGAACAAATCATGCGCGATACTTTTTTCTTCGACTCTGCCGGTAAAACATATTTTCCGTATCGAATTTTATCGGAGAATACACACATAGGTTCAAATTTCTATCGCATCACGGTGAGCAAATCGATGTACGAGAACAACGAAATGATAGAAAAAATCACATTGGCATTTACGGTTTCTGCTCTATTGTTTTTGATGAGCGTTTATTTTTTAAACCGATATTTTTTTAGGAAGATTTGGAGCGGCTTTTTCGATTCTTTGGAAAAAATCAAAAACTACGATTTAGCCAATCTGTCGCCCATCGAATTTACGGGTTCGGCAGTTCTCGAATTTCAGGAATTAAACCGTGTCATTTCCGGAATGATAGGTCGAATAGAAAAAGATTATGTCGGATTGAAAGAATTTTCGGCAGATTTAACACACGAAATCCAAACCCCTCTTTCCGTTATCCGTTCCAAAGCCGAAATGATGCTTCAATCGCCCGATTTAAGTTCCGAATTACTGAACGGCGTGCAGGCAATCAATGCCAATGCCGCGAAACTCTTCAAACTCAACAAAGCACTGATATTGCTCACGAAAATCGAAAATCGGCAATTTGAAGAGCGTCAAATGACGGAAGTGGACAGAATTATCGACACTCATTTATCACACTTTTCGGAGTTGATGAGCATGAAATCCATCGAAATTGAAAAAACAACAGTTTCATTTCAACTTTCGGCTCACCCGCAACTCATTGATGTTTTGGTACTAAATTTATTGAAAAACGCATTCACACACACTTCACCCGGCGGACGAATCAAAGTTCGTTTGAGCGAAGGAAAATTTACGGTCGAAAATTCCGGAAGTCCCTTGCCTATCGATGGTGCTTCGCTTTTCGAACGTTTTGTAACCGCCGAACCTGTGAAAGGTTCGTTGGGTTTGGGATTGGCGATAGTCCGGAAAATTTGCGATTACTACGGATACAAAGCATCTTATTTGCACAACGGCACGATGCATCGATTTGAAATTGAGTTTAATAAAATCAACTAAAAACGTGTTATTCAACATCAAAAACAAGGTTTTTACACTTTTTTTTGCATATAATATTTGAGAAATTACTTGATATTCAGCAAAATCGCAACGTTGTCTTTTCATCAAATCATCTCATCAACACATCAAAAACAGATTTTAAACAGATTTGAAATTTACATTTGCAAGGATTGAAATAAAATCGAAAATGATAGGACTTTTTGGAATCAGCTACAAATCGGCAACTGTCGAAGTTCGAGAAAATTACTCGTTCACAAACGAGGAAATTGAGAGTTTTCATCGCTTGTTGTCGATTGATAAAAAAATGAAAGGTTTGGCAATAATTTCTACCTGCAACCGCACGGAGATTTATTTTCATATCGAAAACATAAATCCTGCACAAGCCTTCGATTTTATCACTCAAAATTTATCATATTTCAAAAATTTTAAAGAAGAGCACAAAGAAAATTTCTATTTCAAACACGATTCCGGAGCTGCCGAAAATCTTTTCAGAGTTGCTTCCGGCTTGGATTCTCTGATTTTGGGCGAAGACCAAATTATCGGGCAAGTAAAAGATGCTTGGACTTTTGCAAAAGATTCTCAAATCATTAGCCCGGCACTCGATCGCTTATTTCAAAAAGCCACCGAATGCGGCAAACGTGTGCGTTCGGAAACCACAATCAACGAAGGTTCGGCATCAGTAAGTTCGGCTGCCATTGATTTGTGCAGTCAAATTTTTACAGATATCGACAGGCGGAAAGTCATGTTTATCGGAGCCGGACAAACGGGCGAATTGGCTGTTCAACGGCTCGTTAAAAAAGGCAGTCCGAAACCGATTCTCACAAATCGAACACGCGAAAAAGCTGAGGTTTTGGCAAGAAAATACGAAGGCGTTGTTGTCGAATTTCCGGAACGTGTCAATTTCTATCATCAAGCCGATATAATTGTGATTGCAACCGCAGCGAAATGTATTTTGATAAACAAAAATACCATTGAAAAAGTGATGGAGCAACGCTTGGGTAAAAAACAAATTTATATCGATTTGTCGGTTCCGAGAAATATTGAAGAAAGTGTAAACGACATCGAAAATGTTCATCTGTACGGAGTTGATGATTTACAGCAAATCGTAAATTCGACTACCGAAAAACGGAAATTCGCCGTTAAAGATGCCGAAAAAATCATTCACGAAATAACGCTTGAATATTCCGACTGGCTTTCGACCCTCAATCTTTCAGCAACAATTCAACGAATTTTAGAAAATTTCAATAATGTAAATGAATCAGAATATCAGGGCTTTGTGAAAGTTAATTCGGGTATTGATTCAAATCCTGTCTCAAAATACGGTAAACACATCACTAACAAATATACTCGGCTCTTAATCAAGAATTTAAAAACTGTTACCGACAACGGAAAAAAAACCGAATACATCGAAATGATAAACGAACTCTTTGATTTGAATTAGTATCAAGTATCAAGAAAAAAATAAATTATTATCAATTTTTTTTCATTATCCATTATCCATTATCCATTGTCCATTATCCTTTGTCCATTATCCATTGTCCATTATCCATTAAATAAATGAATCGAACAATAAAAATCGCCACGCGAGGTAGTAAATTAGCACTGTATCAAGCAAACAAAGTAAAAGATGAGTTGCAAAAGAAATTTCCCGAACATCAATTCCAAATTGAAATATTAACCACGAAAGGCGATAAAATTCTCGACCAAGCCTTATCAAAAATAGGTGATAAGGGTTTGTTTACCAAAGAATTGGAAACTGCATTGCTGAACAATGAAGCCGATATTGCAGTTCACAGTCTGAAAGATTTGCCCACGAAACTTCCCGAAAATCTGAAATTGGGAGCAGTATTGGCACGAGCCGATTTCAGAGATGCTTTGGTTTCGGTGAGCGGAAAAAAACTGAAAGATTTAGACGAAAATGATGTTATTGCAACATCAAGTTTGCGGCGAAAAGCCCAACTTTTGAAAATTAATCCGAATTTTAAAATCGTAGATATTCGCGGAAACGTTGATACACGGCTCCAAAAAATGAACGACGGATACTGCACGGCAATGATTATGGCAGCAGCCGGTTTGATTCGTTTGGGATACGACAAAGTGATAACAGAAATTATTTCACCCGAAACGATGATTCCTGCCGTAAGTCAAGGAGCAATTGCCATTGAAATGCGTGAAAACGATGAATTTATCGAAAATCTTTTAGCCGAAATCAACGACCCGATAACATTGATTACAACAAATGCCGAACGAGTTTTTTTGCGACTTTTGGAAGGCGGCTGTCAAGTTCCGGTCGGCTGTTATTCTGTTGTTGACGGAAAAAATTACACCATCACCGGTTTTGTTTCCGGCATCGACGGCAAGAAATTTTTGAACGGAAGTTCTTCCGCAACGCTTGCCAACGCTTCATTAGCAGCAAAAGAATTAGCCGAAAAACTAATTTTAGAAGGTGCGGCAGAAATTTTGGAGGAGATTAGAAGGTTGGAGTGAATTTAGCAGGTTGTATTTTTTTCAGATTCCGAAAAAATTACAGTTATATAATTAAATTTAGAATTCGATGAAAAAAAATAGTCTATTGTTTTTACTGATTGTTCTCTCAACGATTGATTTATTTGGACAAATCAGTGCAGGAAATCTTGTCATTACACTCGACGGAAACTATATAAAATCAAAAGTCGAAAACGGAGTAACCACAAATTACGATATCACAAAAGGACAGTATTTGTATGTTGTACCTTCGATAGGTTTTTTTCTTACTGATAGATTTCTTGTCGGTGCAGGACTCGACTGTGTTTGGGAAAAAGAAACAAGACAGAGTGCTTTGAATTTTAACAACTTTTATCAAAAAGAAGAAATGAAAACGACATCAAAAGCGTTTTTGCCAAATATTTATTTAGGATATTATTTCCCAATTTTCAATAAACTGTATTTCAATACCAATTTAAAGTTTAGTTTTGGAAAAATAAAGTCGGATTATCAGACAAATTGCACCGGAACAACTATTTCTACGTCTATATATTCAATTTCTGATACAATTCCTTCATATCATCGAACCGACTCACAAAAAACTGATTTTGATTATTTTAGCTCACAAATCAATCCTGAATTAAATTATTTCATATCATCAAAATTCAGTCTTTGTTTAGGTTTGGGAGGCATCGAATATTCTATTCTCGACGGAAAAAGTGAAAACTCCGCTTGGGCAGTGAATTTTAATCCAATTTATTGGAGACTTGGTATAAAATTTAAAATATAATCTAAGTTATTTTTCCCGATACAGAAAAATATATTATTGTAATTGTAAAACATCTGCCTACTTTGAAAACGGAGATACACGATTTACTGATATTGACCTAACCAAATTTCTGATTTCGAAAAAGAAAATACATATATCATCGAAAAATAATGCCTTCAACAATATTTCCACTTCAAAATAAAATAATCATCTCCGTTCAAGCGGAGCCTTTGGAAACAGAAGCCCTATTTCTTGAACAAAAAGCCGTGTTTTTTTGTATGCCCACCATCGAAATCCGAAAAATTGAAATTAACGACACATTAATTTCCGTTCTAAAATCGATTCAAATTTTTGATTATCTGATTTTTACAAGCAAAAACGGTGTCGAAAATTTCTTTTCAATCATTTCTGAATTAAAAATTTCTATTCCCCCAAAAATGAAATTCGCCGTTATCGGCAAAAAAACAGAAAAAGCATTATCCAACTATAATTTTAAAGCTGATATAAAAAATTCAGGAAATACTTCTGATGAATTAATAGAACAACTTAAAAATGAGAAAGATATTAAAAATAAAAAATTACTTTATATCACAGGAAATTTAGCAAAAAATTCTATCAAAGAAAATTTGCAAGGAATTGCCGAAATAGAAAGAATTGATGTATATTCAACCCAAATTCCCGAAAAATTCGATGCCGAAATTTTAAACCGAATCCGAACAAAAAATTACGATTGGCTCATTTTTACAAGCCCTTCGACTTTTGAAAATCTTTTGAAAATCACAAAATTTGATAATAAAAATCAATTCAATAAAATTGCAGTCATCGGACAAACAACCGAAAAAGCAATTCAAAAAAATGGTTTTTCTGTTGATGCCGTTGCGGAAGAAGCAAGCGGTGATGGAATCTTGAACAAAATTAAGAATTACGAATTACGAATTAAAAATTACGATAATAATTATCCATTAAACATTAACAATTAATATTATGTATTTTCCCGAAACAAGACTCCGCAGACTCCGTTACAATCCCGTACTTCGCGACATGGTCAGCGAAACCCGTGTAACACACAACGATTTGGTGATGCCTCTTTTTGCAATTCACGGCACGAAAGTTAAAAATCCCATAAAATCCATGCCAGGCAATTTCCAATTGTCTGTGGATATGTTGGTTGAAGAAGTAAAAAGCCTGCGTGATGTGGGCGTTCGCTCCATTCTTTTATTCGGAATTCCGGAACATAAAGACGAAACCGGTGCATGTGCCACGCACGACGACGCAATTGTTCAACGAGCCGTAATCGCCATAAAAAAAGCAGTTCCCGAAATGCACGTCATTGCCGATATTTGCAACTGCGAATATACATCGCACGGACATTGCGGTACAATCGTCAACGGCGATGTTGATAACGATTTAACTTTGGAAACTCTTGCCGCACAGGCAGTTTCGTTCGCACGTGTAGGCGTGGACATGGTTGCACCGAGCGACATGATGGACGGTCGCGTGGCTCGTATCCGCCAAGCTCTCGACGAAAATAAATTTACAAACATGCCTATTATGGCTTATTCTGCAAAATACGCTTCGGCATTTTACGGTCCGTTCCGCGATGCCGCCGAAAGTGCACCCAAATTCGGCAACCGACAAACATACCAAATGAATCCCGACAATTCCAACGAGGCAATGCGAGAAATAGATTTCGATATTGCCGAAGGTGCCGACATTATTATGGTAAAGCCTGCAATGAGTTATTTGGATATTATCCGCAGAGCAAAAGATACATTTAATATTCCGATTGCAGCCTACAATGTGAGCGGCGAATTTTCGATGGTCAAAGCCGCAGCTGCCAATGGTTGGATTGATGAAACTCGGATTATGAAAGAAATTCTGACATCAATCAAACGAGCCGGTGCAGATATTATTCTCACATATTTCGCTAAGGATATGGCAATTGAGTTGAATAAAAGATAAATGAAAAAGTATCAAGTATTGAGTATCAAGTCTCAAGAAAAATAAAATGAATTGTGAGCGAGAACATTTTAGCAATTTGTATACATTCTAAAATTTGTTTCCGTTTTCAGTTTAATTCTCAATACTTGCTACTTACGACTTGTTACTCACTAGTATCAATAAAAAAACATGAATTTAGATAAAAGCATTTCAGAATTTTCAAAAGCAAAAGAAATCATAGCCGGCGGTGTCAATTCTCCGGTAAGAGCATTTAAAAGCGTCAAACGCAATCCGATTTTTATTAAAAGCGGAAAAGGAGCTTACATTACTGATGAGGATGATAATCAATATATTGATTTCGTCGGTTCGTGGGGACCGCTGATTCTCGGGCACGCACCCGATGCCGTAATCGAAGCCATAAAAAAAGCCGCCGACAACGGTACAAGCTACGG
Source organism: Draconibacterium orientale (assembly GCA_020721645.1). GTDB lineage: Bacteria > Bacteroidota > Bacteroidia > Bacteroidales > JAADGE01 > DYMH01. The sequence continues at coordinate 13,661 of DYMH01000022.1, read as the reverse complement.
AGCACCCACGGTAGCCGAAACCCGAATGGCCGAACAAATCATCAAAATGGTTCCGTCCGTAGAAATGGTTAGAATGGTAAATTCGGGAACCGAAGCCACAATGAGTGCATTACGCCTCGCACGCGGATACACGGGGCGAGAAATGATTATTAAATTCGAAGGTTGCTACCACGGACACGCAGACAGCTTTCTGATTAAAGCCGGTTCGGGTGCCATTACGCTCGGCTTGCCCGACAGCCCGGGCGTTACTTCCGGAACAGCTAAAGACACGCTCATTGCAGGTTACAACGATTTGGCTTCCGTAGAAAAATTGTTTGCAGAACACAAAGATCAAATTGCAGCCGTCATTGTGGAACCCGTTGCCGGAAATATGGGAGTTGTGCTTCCTCAAAAAGGATTTTTACAAGGTTTGCGTGATTTGACCAAAAAACATGGAGCACTCTTGATTTTTGACGAAGTCATCACCGGTTTCCGTTTGGCAAAAGGCGGAGCACAAGAATATTACGGGATTATGCCCGATTTAACAACACTCGGAAAAATTATCGGCGGCGGATTGCCCGTCGGAGCTTACGGCGGACGAAAAGAAATTATGGAAAAGCTGGCTCCCGCCGGTCCTGTTTATCAAGCCGGAACACTTTCCGGAAATCCGCTTGCAATGGCTGCCGGATTGGCAATGTTGAAAATATTGGACGAAACTCCGGATTTCTATTCCGAACTCGAACGAAAATCCGCATTTTTGGAAAAAGGTATCAAAGAAAACTTGAAAACCGCCGGAATCAACGCCGTAATAAATCGTGCAGGCTCAATAATGACACTGTTTTTCACCGATCTCAAAGAAATTAATTCCTACGAAGATGCAATGAAATCCAATGCCGGCAGATATGCCGAATATTTCGGTTTGTGTTTGGAAAACGGAATTTATTTGGCACCCTCGCAATACGAAGCAGCTTTTGTTTCAGCAGCACACACCGACGAAATCTTGAAAACCGTTTTGGCGAAAAATTTGGAAGCGTTGAAACAATTGACAATTGATAATGGATAATTGACAATCGGACTTCGTGTTCCTTTGCGAAACCCTTTGTGGTACTATATCTTATTTAAAAATGGAAACTTCAATATTTATAGATACTTTAAACGGCAAAAAAACATCACGTCCGCCCATGTGGTTCATGCGTCAAGCCGGGCGGGTTTTGCCGTCGTACAACAAACTGAAAGAAAATTATACCTTTTGGCAATTGATGAAAGATCCGAAATTGGCGGCAGAAGTTACTTTGTTGCCCGTTTACGATTTAGGAGTTGATGCAGCGATTTTATTTTCCGATATTTTGGTAATTCCCTATGCCATGGGTATGGGATTGGATTTTACCGATAAAGGTCCGGTTTTTGAAACTCCGCTGATGAAGCTCGAAAATCCCGTCAAACAACTCAATCCGGAACCCGAAAAACTTGGCTACATCTATGATGCGATTGATGAAATTATCAAAACCCGACCGAACGACGTTCCTCTCATCGGCTTTTGCGGAGCACCGCTCACGGTTCTCAGCTATATGATTCAAGGTCCGACGAAAAATCATACCTTCGACGATGCCGTAAAATTCATCTACGCTCGAAAAACCGAAACCATTGAATTGATTGACAGAATCACCGATTTATCAATTGTTTACGCACAAAATCAAGTGAAACATGGAATCTCGGCATTTCAATTGTTCGAAACTCATGCAGGATTGATTCCCACGGATTTGTACAAAGAATTGTTTTTTCCGTCAATCAAAAGAATTGCGGCGGCGATGCGCGAATTAAAAACGCCGTTCATCTTTTTTCCAAAAGGAATCAGTACCGGATTGGCATCAATCGACAAAGAACTCTGCGATTTCGTAAGTATCGACTGGCAAATGCCGCTCGCAGAAGCTCGAAAAATGGTTCCGAAAAACGTTGGTTTACAAGGAAATATCGACCCAAGATTGCTTTTTGCCGATAAAAAAACTATCGAAAAAACTTTGGAAAAATATCTTCCTTTCGGAAAAGAAAATTTCAAATGGATTTTCAATTTCGGACACGGTTTTATGCCCGAAACACCGTTCGAAAATGCCAAATTTATTTGCGATTGGGTGAAAAATGTTGATTGGAAACGATAGAATACAGAAAACGTCAAGGTATAAAAAGATAAATATGAACCCGCAAAATCAAACCCCACAATCCTCCAAAGACATCCTGTTGAAATACAACAAACCCGGACCTCGCTACACAAGTTATCCGCCGGCGACTTTTTTCACCGAAAAATATTCGGAAGCCGATTACGTCCGGAATCTGAAAGAATCAAACTATACGAAACCCGAAAATATTTCGCTCTACATTCACGTTCCTTTTTGTCCGAGATTGTGCCATTTTTGCGGTTGCAATACTGAGCATTCGACCGATGAAACCTTAATCGCTCAATATATTGATGCGTTGATTCTCGAAATCGAAAAAACATCGGCTTTGCTTTTCGACCATCGCATTGTAACACAAATACATTGGGGCGGCGGAACTCCAAATGCCATTGATTTTAAACACATCGAACGTGTGATGCGCGTTATTTTCAGTAAATTTCAAATTTCTGAAAATGCCGAAATTGCCATGGAATGCAATCCTGCCGAATTGGAATTTGAACACATTGATTTATTGGCAGAATTTGGATTCAACCGTTTGAGTTTGGGAATACAGGATTTCGATTCGGGAGTTTTAAAAACAGTTAATCGGGCACCTTCAAAATATCCTGTTGAGGATTTGGTGGAACGAATGAAAGAAAACGAATTTGCCGGCGTAAATCTCGATTTCATTTACGGATTACCCGGACAAACCGTCGAAAGTTTCAAAGAAAACATGAAACGAGCCGTTGAAATTAATCCCGACAGAATTGTTACGTTTTCTTATGCTCACGTACCTTGGGTGAAAAGTGCTCAACATATTTTGGAAAAAGTCGGATTGCCCACGCCGGAAGAAAAATTGGCAATGTTTTTGGCAGGATTGGATATTCTTACCGAAAACGGCTACGAAGCTATCGGCATGGATCATTATGCAAAATCAGATGATGAATTAACAATCGCCCTGAAAAACAAAAAATTGCATAGAAACTTCCAAGGATATTGCACTCGCGAAACAACCGGACAAGTTTACGGTTTCGGTGCTACATCGATTCATCAACTTACAAATGCTTACGCACAAAATATCAAAAACACAAAAAAATATATCGAAACCATAGAAAGCGGATGTTTCCCAATAGAACGCGGATATGAAATGACGAAAGAAGACATCGTTCGTCGCAATGTGATTAACGAAATTATGTGCAACGGATATTTGAATTTCAAGGATATGTCGGAACATTTTTCAATTTCTGTCGATGAATTGATAAAAATCACCGGCTTTAAAGCCGAAAAACTTAATCCGTTTATCGAAGACAAACTTCTGACTTTCAACGGAAACGCTTTGCAAATAGAAGAAAACGGTTTTATGGTGGTGCGAAACATTGCCATGATTTTTGACCCGCTGATGAAAGAAAACGAAAGCCAATATTCTAAAACACTTTGAAAATTAGGAAATGTGGAAATTTGAGAATGTAAAAATTAACAAAAGTGATGTATTATTTTTTTATTTCTCTTTTAAAAATAATTTTAAATTTTTCTAATTTTCACTCTCTTTCAGTCTCACATTTCCTAATTTTCACATTCCCACATTTTCTAATTTTCAAATTCCCCATGCAACCAACATATAAAGAAGTCGTAGTAATCGGAGCCGGACTCACCGGTTTGACGACAGCCCTTCGTTTAAAAATTAAGAACAAAGATTTCGTAGTCATCGAAAAATCCGACAGAGTCGGAGGCGTTATACATACTGCCGTAAAAGGTGAATTTGTTTACGAAGAAGGACCGAACACCGGCGTTTTGGGAACTCCGGAAGTCGTTGAATTATTCGAGGAATTGGACGGAAAATGCAAATTAGTTCCCGCCGACAAAAACGTAAACAAACGATTTATTCTGAAAAACGGAAAATGGGAACTCTTGCCCGGTGGACTCATCGGCGGAGTACGAACGCCACTTTTTCGCTTTAGCGACAAACTCCGCATTTTGGGCGAACCGTTCCGAAAACCTGGAACCGATCCGCACGAAACTTTGGCTGAAATGGTGAAACGTCGTATGGGATTGAGTTTTCTCGAATATGCCGTCGATCCGTTTATTCTCGGCGTATATGCCGGCGACCCAAATATTTTGGTAACAAAATACGCTTTACCCAAATTATACAATCTCGAACAAAATTACGGAAGTTTTATCGGCGGAACGATAAAAAAAGCAAAAGAGAAAAAATCGGAACGCGAAAAAAAAGCTACACGCGAAGTATTTTCAGCAGAAGGCGGATTATCGTCTTTGATTTTTGCTTTGGAAAAATCCGTAGGAAAAGAAAATATCATACTAAATTGTTCTGGATTGAAAATTACGAAAAACGGGACGGAATATCTTGTTTGCGGAAATTCCGGAGAAACAGAATATCAATATCGAACAAAAAATATCATCACCACAATTCCCGCTTACGAATTGCCGGGAATTTTCGATTTTATTTCGGAAGCTGAAATCAAACCCATTTCAACACTATTTTATGCAAAAACAGCAGAAGTCATTCTTGGTTTCGACACCTGGGAAGGCATTTCGATTGACGGTTTCGGCGGCTTGATACCATTCAAAGAAAACCGCGATATTTTGGGAGTGATGTTTCTTTCATCGCTTTTTGCAAATCGTGCTCCGAAAGGCGGTGCATTGATTACGGTTTTCGTGGGCGGCGTTCGCAAAGGTCATTTGGTCGATTTGTCGGAAGCTGAAATAAAATCTTTGGTCGAAAAAGAAGTGAAAGATTTGATGCAGATTACGAATTTCAAACCATCGCTTTTTGTTGTTTGGAAGCACGAACGTGCAATACCTCAATATTTGAAAGATTCGGGCGAGCGATTTGAAATGGTTGAACGCTTGCAAAAAGAAAATCACGGCTTACAAATAGGAGGAAATCTCAGAGACGGAATCGGAATGGCAGACCGCATAAAACAAGCATTTGAGTTGGCACAGTTTTCAATTGACAATGGATAATTGACAATTGAAAAATAACAATGAATTTGAGATGAAAGAAAATGATGTAAAAGAAAAGTCGTTTGATTTTGCTTTGCGTATTGTAAAGTTATACAAATATTTGAGTGAAGAAAAGAAAGAATATGTTTTGTCGAAACAATTACTTCGTTCCGGGACTTCAGTCGGAGCATTAATTCGTGAAAGTGAACAGGCTGAAAGTAAAGCAGATTTTATTCATAAATTAGCAATTTCGTTAAAAGAGGTGAACGAATCCGAATATTGGATCGAACTCCTTTTTCATTCCGAATTTATTGATGAAAAAAGTTATAATTCAATTTTATCGGATTTAAAAGAATTACTAAAATTATTAACTTCAATTATAAAAACGTCTAAAAAAATTGACAATTGACAATGGAAAATTGACAATTCAGGAAAACCTGTTTTTGCTCAAACATTATCCATTTTCAATTGTCCATTGTCAATTGAAAAACATGTACAAAACCATCATCATCGTTCACGTTTCCACCAGCATCATTTCGTTGTTGGCAGCTCTTTTTGTGTGTCGAAATTCGTTTATAGGCATATTAAAAGAAAAAGTTTACACGGTATTTTATCGCAAGACAGAAATTATTTTTTTAGTTTCGATGTATCTGCAACTCACACTGGGCGTGATTCTCTATTTTTTCCTTCGACCCGAAAATAATCCGAGAATTGTTACAATCGACGACGCATATCGTTTTTCTTCGATGCGATTTTGGGCAATTGAACATTTTTCGGTCATGCTGTTTGCTTTGCTTCTGATACAAATTGGTAAAATATTTACAACAAAATTGCCCCGCGATCGCGATAAATTTCGATATGCCGGAATTTATTACGGCTTTTCAACATTATTGATACTTATTTCAACCGGAATTTTCATTATGGTCAGATTTATATAAGCTCTTGTTATTCTCGCTTTTGACGATGTATTCCGTATTGTGTTGAAGAATTTAGATAGATTCCTTCCTTATTTTAAATTTGAGTCGAAAATTCTTTCGGTAAATTAACTTGTCGTTATCCAAATGGCACCATTAAATGGCTTGTTTTTTGCAGAAAATATGAAAAAGTTTTCATTTAATCACTCTTTGATTTATCATGAGATATTTTCTATTATTGATTTTTATTTTTACAGTAAAGATTGCATCGACACAAGAATTAAGTTCATCACAAAAAGCTCAAATATCCGAGCTGATGCAAGATGCCCAAGAAGCCGAGTCTGACAAAAATACAACGAAAGCTGCTGATAAATATACCGAAATTGCAACAATTTATTCGAATGTTTCGCTGTCGAAAGCCGAAGAGTATTATAACGAGGCGTTTCGACTAAGCAAAACGTCTTACGAAAAGATGAGCCTTAAAAATCTTATTGGCAGCTTGTACGAAAACAAAAAACATTATGCCGAAGCGGCTAAACTATACCAGGAAGCCTTAGTTTACGCAAAAGAAACCGAAAATGAAGAAAAATATGTACTCAATACATACAAATCGATTGGGGATATGTTTCAAAAAGCAAAACAATACCGAACGGCAATTAGTTATTATTTGGAAGGACTTAAAATCTGCATAAAATATAAAAACAAAAAGACAGCTTCTGATATTTTACGCCACATCTCGAATTGTTATTTACAGAATGGCGAAAATCAAAGTGCATCAAAATGCAGTGGTTTGATGGACGAAACTCTCGAAAAAATAAATCAGGAAATCTTTGGAAAGCAATCAAATCCTGAAAACAGGGCTGAATTATCGAATTTAAGATTCGTCATCTCGAAAATCGGCGATGAAAATAAGGGACTGAAAGACAGCCTTTTATCTCAGATAAATGACATCGAACAACTTCAAAATCAGACACGTTCGCTCAGCGATACCTTAAATTCACAACAACGGGCATTATCACTTGTTCAAAAAAATCTATCCGACAAATCCGAACAATTAACAAAAGTTGAAACCTACCTTCAACAGCGTAATTTTGCACTTACAGCCGCCATTGCAATAATCTCAATAATTACACTTTTGGCGATACTTACCTTGCGGGGATATTTTATCCAACGCAAACAAAACAAACTTCTTGCCGAGCAAAAGAAGATTATCAACCTAAAAAACGAAGACATGACAGCAAGCATACGCTATGCCGAACGCATACAGAAAGCACTGTTCATGCCGATAACGGATTTTAATCGGATATTCCCGGAAAGTTTTATCATTTTTAAGCCACGCGATATCGTAAGCGGCGATTTTTATTGGTTTGGCGAGTTGGACGATAAAATAATTGTTGTTGCAGCAGATTGTACCGGACACGGCATTCCCGGTGCTTTTATGAGTGTTCTGGGAATTACGTATTTCGATGAAATTGTCAATAAATCGAAAATTTTACAAACCGATACGATTGTAAATCTGTTGAGAAACAGCATTATAAAGGGCTTTCATGTGTCCGATCAAACCGTTCAGGCAAAAGACGGAATGGATTTAAGTTTGATAGTTTTAGAGAAAAAAACGATGAAATTGCAATACACCGGAGCCTACAATCCGCTTTTAATCATTCGACAAGGCGAAGTTCTTATTTTTAAAGCCGATAGGATGCCGGTTGGTTTCCACGATAAATATACCAACCCATTTACGAAAACCGAAATCGATGTTCAAAAAGATGATGTTGTCTATCTTTTTTCCGATGGATATTTAGACCAGTTTGGAGGTTTACACGGTAAAAAGTTTCTTTTTAAACGATTGCAGGAAGTACTTCAAAAAATATATCATAAACCCATGGAAGACCAAAAAGAAATCATCGAAAATGCCTTTAAACAGTGGCAAGGCAAATACGAACAAGTTGATGATGTTTTGTTAATGGGGTTTAGAATTTAATATCCAATGTCGTTCAGTTAAACGTTTGAAATAAAAGTTTTATACCCTTTCAAGTAGTCGAAGACCCTTGAAGTGGTTATAACTCACAACCCGTTTCGAGGGTTTTCAACCACTCTAAAGGTTTTTAACTTAACGATATTGATTTAATATCTGCAAAAATCCCCTTCAAAAAAACAAACAATTTCCATACCCGGAAATTGTTTGTTTTTATTAACAGCCGGAAATTCCGGAAATCTAATTTTTTTGTTTTTTTTTAGATAGATATTAACAATTGTGTAATTGCTTGGAAAACAATAAAATAAAATTCCAATGAGATGTTTTTTACTTTTTTTCGGTAAATTTTTTTTTAATAAAAGTATTTTTCGCCGAACATATTGTATAGTCGCAGATTGTTTACTAATCAAGACCCGGCATAGATTATGCAATTATAAAATCAGAAAATAATACAAAAAGATTACCATACCCGGGCAGCCAAAAATGAAGAAATATAAAATATTGGTCGTTGAGGATTTTGAACCAAGTCGAGAAGTTATCTCAGAAATTCTCGAAGCACTTGGTTACGCATATAAAACAGCAGATAATGGATACGAAGCTGTCTTGATACTCAAAAGCCAAGATTTCGATTTAGTTTTGATGGATATTCAAATGCCCTTACTCAACGGCTTTGAAACCACTGAACACATACGACGAAACCTGAAATATCCAAAAAACATTATTCCGATAGTTGCTATGACCGGCTGGGAACACGCCTCGGATCTCAATCAAACGTACAAGGAAGAAAATTTTGACGGCATTATCGAAAAACCTTTTTCGATGGAAAAACTCGATGAAACCATTAAAAAGTATATCGAAAGGTCGTTCAAAAAGATTGAAGATGCCAAGCCGCATTAGTATTCGGATAAAAGCTGCCTTGAAAGGCAGCTTTTTTATACAATTATTTCCACAAAATATGATTTTGAGTTCAAAAAAAATTGTATTCAAACTCCGAAGCTGAAATTTTTCGAAAAAAGGTAAAATCGAATTTATACTATGCACATTCGTAAATTGCGTTTTATAAATTGTATAATTATTTGATATTTAAAGAAAATCAGCACATCAAATAATCAACCAATCGGAGTATAACATTATTTGTTCAATATTGCAGGAGAGGGAAGAATTTTTTTTCAAAGTTTATGGACAAACCGAACCAGACAAATTTTTTTTATTTTTTGTTACTTCGATTCACTTTCTGCTCACCGAACGAATAAGAGCGAGAAACGGGATTCGAACCCGCGACCCTCAGCTTGGGAAGCCTTGTTTAGGGTGTTTTGTATAGTTTGTTCGACTACGTTATTTTACTTTAATATGCTTTATATTAGTTATTTAAAGTATATTCATTTTGTTATAATATTTGTTTGTTACGTTTCTTTTTGTTACCTTTGGTAAACCGTAATGTAAACCGGGAATTCAAAAACAAAGGATATGCAAATAAGAAAATCAACCTCCGTAAATGTTATACTCTACAAATCGAAAACCCTCGCCAATGGTGAGCATCCCTTGATGCTGCGTATTACAAAAAACGGTAAAAGAAAATACTTATCATTGGGAATTTCTTGTGATGAAAAGCGATGGAACTTCGCAAAAAGTAAACCGACTGATAAACATCCGGACAAAGTTTTTATTGAATCAATCGTCAGTAAAAAAATTGCAGAATATACTTCTGAAATAGCAAAATTGAAAGAAGAGGGCAAAGAACATACTTCGGATTCTCTGATTGAAAAAGTTGAAAAAAATCAAAGAAAAATTACTGTTTTTGACTATTACCGTGAAATAATCAAGAATCTCATTGAAAGTAAAAAAATTGGAAATTCAAAAATTTACACTCACAATTTGAGTGTTTTAAAAAGATTCCGGAAGAACAAAGACCTATCTTTTACGGATATCGACTTTCGACTTTTAAATCAATTAGCCGGTTATCTTCGACAAATTGATTTCATGGAAACATCAATGTCGCTCTTTTTCAGAACTCTGAGAGCTATTTATAACAAAGCAATTAAAGAAGGAATTGTGAGAAAGGACAATTATCCATTTGATACTTTCAAAATTTCAGAGTTCAGCACAGAAACACGAAAAAGGGCATTGACCAAGGCAGAAATAAAGAAAATTGAAAGTTTGGATTTGAAACCAGGTACGAATTTATACGAATCGCGATTGTATTTCATTTTCAGCTATTACGGACAGGGAATCAATTTTAATGATATTGCGAAGTTGAGATATGTAGACATGAAAGATTACCGAATTGAATACAAACGAACCAAAACCGGACAAATAATCAACTTTAAATTGGTGCCTGCTGCACAGGAAATAATTGATTATTTCGGCAAAGTTACTGCTCACGATTACAACAATTATATTTTCCCGATTCTCAACATAAACGTACATAAAACTCCGGTTCAAATTGATAACCGGATTCATAAAGTGATTACGAAAGTGAATGCGGACTTAAAAGAAATCGGGAATATTGCCGGAATTCAAATTCCGATAACAACGTATGTTGCGCGTCATACTTTTGCGAACGTGTTGAAGAAAAGCGGTGTTGCAACCAACGTCATCAGCGAAGCGATGGGACATGATAATCCGGAAACGACACAAATTTATCTCGACAGCTTCGGAAATGATGAAATCGACAAAGCAATGGAAAATTTATAATTATCTCGAAATTCTTAAATTTTAATAGCTCACAATTAATTGAAAAATATACAATCAAAATCTTCATATTTTCACAATTTGACGTGTTTCTATAAATCTACTGTTCTTTAGCTTTAAATTGCATCGACTTGCCTTGTTTATCGTGTTGATAATCTTAATTATGTGATGTAAATTCACACAATAAATTTTATTATTAATCTAATACTTAATTATCATGGCACGTCAAACGGGACCATTAAAGTACAAAGGAACATTAGGCGATATTCGCCATTTTAAAATCAAAGGATTGACCGGACACTTTGCCGGAATGATTGGCGGACCTTCGGGCGAACAAGTAAAAACGGGAGCGGAATTTGAAAGAACCCGTGAAAACATGAACGAGTTCGGAGGCTGTGCAACAGCCGGAAAATCGGTTCGAGTCGGTTTATCTCAGTTGATGAAACAAATGAGCGATTCCCAACTTACCGGCCGTCTTACGGCAATTATGAAAAAAATCAATTTGGAGGATATGTCCGAATCGAGAGGGTATCGAGCAATTTTGGTATCAACTCAAAGACAATATTTGACAGGGTTGAATTTCAATAAAAATGTAAGTCTTGACGGCATTTTTTATGCTCCGTACACACTTACAAGTTCGCCTGCTCGCGATAGTTCATCCTTTTCGCTGCCTGCATTCAATCCGATGAATTTCATCAATGCGCCTGCAGGAGCAACACATTTCAGATTGATAAATGCAATCTCGGTAATTTCAGATTTTGCGTTTAATTCAACATCCGGCATGTATGAAGCGATAGATTCAAAATTGAACGAAAGTTCAAATGTCGCTTACTCAGGATATATTGATTTATCCGCACCGATTGCATCCACAACCACAATTACAAGTACGCTTCCGGGTTCTCCCACAGTGTCGGCAGATGTGAGCGTTTTGAATTGCATCGGAATTGAATTTTATCAACAAGTCGGCGCAAATTACTATTTGTTTAATTCGGGTAATGCCTTAAAAATTCAGAACATTTTCTAAAAATAACTTTACAGGGTTATTGAAAATGAGAGCTCCGCCGAAAGGCGGGGCTTTTCTTTTACCTTTTTTTATAAATTATGATATATGTTGCCTTTATGGTGGGGTTATGTATCACTTAAGTACGAATATGGTGAGCATCGCTCACCTTTTTAAAATGTACTTGTAAAATATCATTCGCTTTGCATCTTGTATTAAAAGTAGATTTTGTTTGTATTTTATTTCCATTTCTTCGAGAGATTTGAGAGTGGAAACTGATTTTTGAAAATCAACCGGATTTTGATTTGCTTTAATTTGACTTTCCTTGATGCAGTTTTTCAATTCAGCCAAGATAATGAACGGAATAACAGAACCGCGCAAAAAAACATGAAAAGATTTTGCAGACCAAAGTCCGAAAAGCAAACTGTAAAAGAAATCTTTTTCTTCTTCGGATTTCAAAAGGAAAACGAAGCAATTCGGAATTGCTGTTTTTAAAGGTCTTCCGCTGTTGTTTCCTTTGTTTTGGATGAAAAAATGCGGTTGAAAATATTCTCTTCCGATTTTGTGCGATTTGATGTTTAATGTGGTCATAATGCGAGTGTTAAATTTTTTATTTGCTTCGCTTCGCGACACACATTTTTCAAAAGAAAACAGAAAAAAAACCGAAAAAAAAAAGAAAAAGAAAGCCTTTTCAAAGGGCGGCGCTGCAAGGCTGTCAAGGTTTTTGCGGAAAAAATACTACCCGGAGGGTGGAGATTTTTTATGCAAAACCCGAAGGGCTTGACCTTTACTGCCTTGTGAGCGACGACCTATCTTTGCTTCCTTTTTATTTTTTTGAATAATGCTTGTTTCTTCTTCTTCTTTCATTTTTCATTCAATTTTTCGGGAACCGGAAAATTTTAGTATTTCTTCCGGAATATATCCTGTGTTTTTTAAAAAATTAAAGAATTGCAAAATAAGTTTTCGGGTGGGCGGGTGGGTCAATAAGGCGCAAAGCGCATGCTGCGAGCCGCTGCGAGCGGAGCAAGGCACAGGGAACGAGAGTGCTGAGGAACGAAAGCACGGGTTCCCTGCCAGCCGGTTTGGCGTGATTTTTTGCAAACCTTAATTTTCAATTAAAAACAGAAACCGCAAAAAGCATGACAAACCGGTGCCGCAGCGACCCGCAGGCTCGCTTATACTGAGGCACGACAGACACCCTGAAAAAAAAGTGCGCAGCACGCCTTGAAAATGGGTTCAGGGTGGATGCCGGAGTGCCGGGTGCAAACAAAAAAGCCACGTGAAAAAATGAGGCTGTGTGTGCGTTAGCACAAAAACAGCCGGTGCAAGACAAGCCTTTTGACTATTTTTTTTGCAAAATTCTTTATTGGAAAAAACAGAAAAAAAATAGCAAAACCCGGAAGGCTTGGGCTTGACTGCACATTTTTGAACAGGGAGCTTTTTTGTGCAGCACACCTTATAACCTGCTCGGGAGTAAATATACTTACGGATGTTGATTTGAAACAGGGAACTTGCCGGCTTCTTCGGCTCTTTAAAATTAATTTTTATTATGGAGGTACGGAATTTAAAAAATAATTTTAAAGTGCCGGATATTATGGAAACGAAATTGCAAATAGCTGTAAAGTAAGCCGCTTTTACCTTTGACGAAAAAAGTGTTTTGCTCGGTCGTTTTCGGGCAAAGTGCTTTTTGAGAAATTGGGAAATGGGGCGGTTTGATTAGAAAAAACTTTGTTTGAACATTTTTGTTATTGATTTGCATTTACAATTTATTCAAAAAATCAGTCAAGTATCGGAAGATTCCATGTTTAGTTTTTTTCGAAGACGTGAACGGAATACAGTTTTGTAAAATCATTAAAAACCTCAAAAATACAGCATTACTGATAAAATTAGTAATGAAATGGACAATCACGAATTATTTTCATTGTTTTAATAATTATATAGACTTACATACATAAACAATATCATACAAACCATGAGGCTGTTCAAAAGTT
>DYMH01000021.1 GCA_020721645.1 Draconibacterium orientale | reverse complement strand
GCTTTCGGGATAAAAATCCCGAAAAACGTTGACTTTATGGACGGACTCTATTTAGCACAAAACGGAATGTATTCGGGAACCAAGATTTCCGACACTCAATTTGCTTTCACAACTGTTCGGGGCGGCATTGTGATTATTAACGAGAAAGGACAAATTTCTACAATCATTAACAAAGACGGCGAATTGCGCGATAATACAGTCTGGAATGCCTTTGCCGACCGAAATCATAATCTCTGGGCTTGCCTGAACGATGGTATCGCTTACATTGAAACGAGTTCTCCGGTAACACGATTTGGCGAAAAAAACGGTTTAACAGGTTATGTATATTCTTCAAAACTTTTTGGTAAATACCGCTATGCAAGTACGATACAAGGCATTTTTTATCAAAAAACAACTGATTTTTCGGGAAAATTTCTTCCGGTTCAGGGCGTTGCCGATTATTGTTGGGATTTTATCGACATTCATGGCAAACTGATAGCTACCGGAACAGCAGGAATAATACAAATAACAGACACTTCGGCAGTTAATATCCACCCTGCCGACCGAATGTATAAATTTGCCATTTCCCCAAAATATCCAAGCCATCTGTATCTGGGGCTAACCGAAGGTTTTGCGATTGCCGAAATGAATACTTCGAGTTTCAACAAACCAAAATTGGAAATTTTGAAATACATCAAATCGGACAAAATCAAGTCGGCAATCCGCGATATTCATGTCGCTAAAAACGGAGATGTGTGGCTGACAACAAAATACGATGGCATATATTTTTTGCATTTCACTTCCGACAATATCAATACATATACAATTAAACATTTCGAAGTTGAGAGCGGACTTCCCTTTACGGAATCAAATTTTGTGCTGAAATATCAAAACGAAATCTATATCGGAACAAAAAAGGGGGTTTATACCCCCAAATACACTGCGGATACTATTTCGGGCTTTGAAAAAATACATCTTTTCGGCAGCAAATTCGATGATTCGATGTTCAATATCAACCAGTTAATTGAAACAAAAGATAAAATTTGGATAAATGCCATGGAATTTGTCGGCTTCTTGAAAAAATCCGAGAAAAAAAATTATACTTTACACACATCGGAAACAAATCAAATTCCGCCAAACGAACTTTTAATAGCTGAAAACGATACATTTACAACAGCTTGTACGAAACGCGGACTATATTTTTTCAATAATTTCAAAATCAAAGATTATCGACTAACTTTTAATACCAATATCCGAAAAATAAGCATCGGAAAAGATTCTGTAATTTTTTGGGGAAATTTTCCAACAATAACAAACAACAAAGACAGTATCTATTATTCAACAGCCGGATTTCAACCGGATAATTTTCCCAATACGTTTGATTACAAACACAATTCAATAATTTTTGAATACAGCGGCTCATCTTTTGAGCCCGGAGAACCGGTAAAATATCAGTATTTTTTAGACGGATTTTCGGACGATTGGTCGGATTTATCGAGCGAAACGAAGGCGGTTTTTACCAATTTACACGAAGGGAGTTATATTTTCAAAGTCAGAGCCGTAAATATTTACGGAATGCAAAGCGGGATTTCGGAGTTTCGATTTCAAATTTCGCCCCCATGGTCGCGAACCGCTTTGGCATATCTGCTCTACGTGGTTCTTTTGTTTGCATTAATATTTGGTGCTGTTTACGGATATTCTCGAAAATTACGCCGCGACAATATCAAACTCGAAGCCATTATTACCCAACGAACAGCAGAAATTGTTCAGCAAAAAGAAGAAATCCAAGCCCAAGCCGAAGAATTGGAAAGCATTAACAGTGAGCTCGAAAAACTTTCGATTGTGGCTTCCGAAACCGATAATGCGGTGATGATAGTGGACAAAGACGGAAATTTTGAATGGGTCAATCAAGCCTTCACTCGCATTTACGGAATGAATTTGGAACAATTCAAGTTGAAACACGGAAACAATATCCAAGAAACAAGTGTCAATCCAAATATTAATCAATTGATTACATATTGCATCGAAAATAAAAAATCGGTTTCGTACGAATCGTATTTTAAACCCGAAAATCAAGAAGAAATTTGGTTACAAACAAGCCTTACACCAATTGTTTTTCCGGACGGAACACTGAAAAAAATAATTGCCGTTGAAACCGAAATCACTGAAATAAAAAAAGCAGAAGAAGAAATTATCAGCCAAAAAGAAGAATTGCAATACAAAAATTCGCAAATAAACAGTAGTATTAATTATGCCAAAACCATTCAAACGGCAATGCTTCCTGCCGAAGAAGACCTGAGCGAGTATTTTGAAAATTTTATTATCTATCGTCCCAAAGATATCGTTTCCGGCGATTTTTATCAAAGTTTTTCGTATCTCAACCAAGACGGACAACGAATTTTGTATATTGCCGTTGTCGATTGTACCGGGCACGGCGTTCCGGGAGCATTTATGTCAATGATAGGAATGCGTTTGCTCAGCGAAATGATTCGGGAAAGGAAAATCGAAAATCCCGCCGAAATATTAAGTTTGATGAACCAAGCTGTTGTGAGTTCGCTAAAACAAAACCACAGCACTAACAGCGACGGTATGGACGCTGCCTTGTGCCGAATAAAGACCTTAGCCGAAAATCGATTCGAGATTGTCTTTGCAGGAGCCAAATCGCCTCTTTGGATTTATCGAAAACAGAGCCACGAGATTATAATGATTAAAGGCACTCGAAAATCAATCGGTGGCATGTCAGGGCAACGCTATGATGATGTTTACACCGATAACATTCTCGAAATTACGCAGGGAGACAGCTTGTATATTTTCAGCGATGGTTTTCGCGACCAAAACAATGCCGAACGCGAACGTTTTAGTTCCGACAGATTAAAGCAAATATTACTCGAAACTGCAAATTTGGGATTAAATACACAGAAACAAAAATTGGAAAACGCATTAGATGAATGGCAAGGAACTGAATATCAAAGAGATGACATTACTTTTATAGGGATTCGATTTTAATAATTAATATCATTCAATAACGTCAGATTGAGCCGCCAAATTGGTTTTCAACAACTTTATGGTAAAGTCCAAAACTTGGCGAAGCTGTAAACAAAAATTATCGATATCGTTTGAAATCAAATTAGAGTTACATTTCCCGAAACGCTGTTTGATTAAAAAAAGTTTTGTTATTTTTTTAAAAATGATATTTTGCATATTTAATCATAGATTTAATCAAAAATGATAAATTAGGAACGAAAATTGTAAATAAATTATTTGTTGAATAAAAAATAATTTATATTTGTAGCTCAGTGTTAAAATAAGAAGGCATTTATGATGAGTCTAAGCATAGAAAAAACAAAGAATACTCCGAACGTGTATATCGATATTTCGGAAGGGTTGTTCGTTATTAAAGGACCTTCATATTCTGAAGATGTTACAAATATCTACGACCCGATACTTTCGTGGATAGATAATAACATGTCGGAACTCGACCGAGAGATGACGTGTGAACTCTATTTTGATGTATTGAACAGTGTTTCGCATAAAAAAATCTTTCAGATACTCATTAAATTGAACGGGTTCTTTCAAAACGGTAAAAAAATAAACGTGAAATGGTTTTATGATGAAGACGATGAAGATATTTTAGAAATGGGCGAAGATATCAAGGAACTCATTGAACTGCCTTTTGAATTACAGGCAGCACAAAACTAAAAAAAGAACCCGAACAAATGTTCGGGTTCTTTTTTTATCTTACTTCGGATTTTTTCAGATAATAATTTGAATGGTAAAAAAAGAACGTAAACTTCCTTCGGGTGTAAAGGAATAGAATAAATTGTTTTTACTTTTCAATTTCATTTCAAACAGACTCAAATCGGGTTTTGTGCTTTCGTTTGATTCAAAAAATTCGGATAAATATTTGTACAATTTGTTCAAGCTTTCGGGAGTTGTTTGATTTATCAGCTCAATTTTATTTTTTAATGTTTGAGCTTTGGTATTAAGAATATAATTTCCGGAAGTTAAAAACAACGTTCCGTCGTGCTTACTCAGCAAAAAAACACCTCGGTTTCCCAAATTTGTTGTTGCCGTATTATCATCAGTTGCGTTATCGGCGAAAAAGATAATGTTTTTCAGCAGTTTAACCGATAAGTCGAAAGCAAGCACCTTGTTTTCATCGGTTTCAATCGGGTGTGCTTCCACAATGGGCAAAATACTTTCGAGGCGGTCGTAGGCAAAAGCTCCGTTAAAATTTAACAAAATATTTTGCTTGTTGAGAATGGTGTGGTATTTCGAGATTCGGTCCAGCGATGCCAATTCCGATGATGGGTCTGGCTCATTACTAATATTTTCGAGCGAGATTTCATTTTGAAGATAATAATAAGAATAGGTTTCGTCTATTTTTACGAAACGGTATAAAAGATGTCGTCCGGTACGCCGAGCCATGGAAATAAGCCCCAAACCGGCTCCGCCTTTATCCGAAATATCGCCTTCGGCTAATACTTTTTGGTAATATTCTTTAAGCTCATCGGCATTCAAGTGCGTGATGGTTTGAATATGTTTTTCGAGTTTTGCTATTTTTTCGGTTCTGATAACATTGCCGTTTGTAACAAAAACCTTGAATTTGGTGCGTTGCAAAACAAACAATCCGGAATCTTTATTGGTGTCGGTTTCGGATTGATCTTGATGCCTTGTTATGTTTTGAAGGCATTCTATCATGATGTAGGAGATTCTTTTTCTGATTTTGAATGTTTCTTCGTCTTTTGAAAATTTCGATTCAGTGAGCGAGAAGATATTTTCAGTAATTGTCGGTGTAAAATTTCCTCGATAGATGTATTCAAAATATTCGTCTTTTACGATTTTTGCCAAATCATAGACCAATTTCATCTGAACCTTATTTTCGGTAGTGGTTTTCAAGGATTAATTGTTTAGTTGGGTTCTTGAATTTTCAAATTTATAAATAAATTTCGAGTAAATGTCATCTCATTCAAATTTTTTAGAGCCGCAATTCCGCCGGGTTTTCCATTTTCATAACAAAGATAAGCATAAGGCAAACCCGTTTCATCGAAAAACGACCAAATACCGTTTTCTTTATCATCAATAAATTTGCCGGATTTTTTTAATTTGCCGTTTTCGTAAAAAAAATTCCAAAAACCGGTACATTTTCCATCGCTGAAATTCCCGTTCTGCTTCAAATTTCCGTTCTCAAAAAAAACTTCCCAAAAGCCTTCAAATTTTCCATTTTGATACGTTCCGCACGAAAAAAGAGCCGATTTTCCCGGATAATAGGAGACCCACTTTCCTGTGCGTTCATTATTTGCATATACCCCACGTTCGGCAGGCGAACCATCTTTGTGCCAAGCCATGTATTGACCTTCAATTTTTGCATTGATATAAGTCCAGTCAAACATTTTCAAACCGTTTTCGTAATAAGCGGTGTATTTTCCGTTTTCTTTTGCGTTGCGATAAACTGATTTTCGCTGTAATTTCCCACTTTTATAATACACGAATAAGGTATCATCGAAAAATTCATCGATTTTCTTTCCTCTGTAATTCAATTCGCCGGTTTGGTAGTACGACTCCCATAAGCCGTTGATTTTATTGTTTTTATATGTCGATTTTGTTGATAATAGACCGTTTTCGGAATAATTTTGCATTTCTCCGTTCAAGATACCGTTTGTATATGTTGCAATTATTTTGATATTTCCGTTAGGATAATATTCCGATATTTCTCCGTCAAATAAGTTGTTTCGATAGTTTCCTTCCTGATTTTTCAATCCTGTTTCAAAATAATTAACAAACCTACCGTTTCGTTGATTATTTTCGTAGGTAAATTCCGATTTTTTTATTCCGTTTTCGTAAAATAAAGTCCAAATTCCGGTTAATTGATTTTTTGAAAAATTGCCTGTTTGATAGATTTGTCCGTTAATATAATAAAAATAATACAAGCCGTTTTTCACTGTATCATTTCCGATAATATCAGCTTGAAATTTTTCTTTTAATTCAGATTTACTTCCTCCATAATATTTTTCGACCCAAATTTGAGCTTTCGCTGAAATCACCCCAAAATTCAACATCAAAATTATCAGTAAAAATTTCATATTTTGAAAAATTGAAAATGTGAAAATGTGAAAATTTGGAAATGAAGAAATTTGAAAATGTGGAAATTAGAAAATGTGGAATTGAAGAAATTTTCTTCAATCTTGATACTTGATACTTGATACTTGATACTTATATCTATTTCTGAATTATCAATTTTTTGTTGAATCGTGCACCTTCAATTGTTGTTTTACTTCCGTAATCTAGGAGAGCAATCAACGAATATTCGCCGGCAGGCAGTGTATTTGGAAGTGTAAATTCAATATTCCGAGAAGCTCCGGGCAGCAATTCAACATTTATCGGGTCGAAATTTATTTCTTCGGCAGTTTCGAGGTTTGAGGCAACAAAAGTTACTTTACACGAAGCAATTGCAGTACCTGTGTTTTGGAGTTCGGCGGTAAATTTTCTTTGACTTTGGTCGGACGAAATTTTTTCGGTGATATTTGCGACAGAAGCTTTCAATACACCGCTTGTACCGGCGATTCTGAATATTTGAACGGCAATGCGTCCCGTCAGCACAATCCCTGTTTTCATCGATTTGTCGGCGGCAAAAGCATTGTCGGGCGGAAGAGTTTGAACATATAACATTGCCCAACGAGCTACGTAATCATCGGCGGGAGCTGTCATTTTAATTTTTATGTCGATAGCTTCGCCCGGATTCACATCGAAAACCGCTTGCTCGGGCTGCAGCCATTCGGTACACGAATTTTTGGTCGAATTGCGACGCATTTCCTGACTTTTGCCTTGATTATCGACAATAAAATCGGCAAGCAAAAGCGAAAATTTGGTCGGAGCACTCGAATGGTTTCTCACCGTTAAAACTTTCGTATCCGATTCGCCGGCATTGATGTTAAATATCATTTTTACGGGTGCAACTTCAAAATCTTGAGCAAAAATCGTAGAATGCCCAATAAAAATAATTAGTAATGTGATTATTTGTTTTTTCATCAGGGAAAAATTTTGAAAGAAATTCATTTTTTTTAAACTAAGGAACTGTAACGAAATAAGCTATTCATTTGGTAATGATTTCGCTGAATCGTTTGGCTAAGGCTTTGCCTTAGTCGAATATTTTAAAAGAGGCTTTGCCTCGAATAAAAACAATCAAAACAAAGCGAATCAGTTTTTAAAAATAACCATGTTATTTCGTTACAAATCCTAAGGTGATTCACTGTGTATGAATTATATCTTTACTGCTAATTTTTAACATTTTTTTTTCATAGAAAAAAAACGTAAATTAATGTGTTTTTATTTTGAAAACAAAAATACATAAATGTTCGAGAGAAATGATATTTTTTCAACAAATATTAAAACCCTAAATGTCCTAAATTGCTAAGTGTAATTGTTTTTTAGATAACTTATTATTATTTTTTGTAAAATACTATTGATAAAAATCATTTTTTTAGTTTAAATTTAAAAGAATTTATTAAATTTACCGGTTAAAGGATATTTATATCTGTAAAAAACAATGCAAAAATATTAATTTTATGTTACATATCGTAAGGAGTAAATGCAAATTCGCCATTATTATACAAAAAAATGAAGGTTGCGGTGCAAAAATGATATATTTCAATACGATACTTTGATTGGTTGATTTTTTGATGTGCTGATATGCTGATTGTTATTAATATCAAATAGTTAAACAATTTGTAAAACGCAACTTATGAACGTGCTTAGTATGTTACCTTAAATCCGCATGTTTCTCGCAAAGTCGCAGAGACACAAAGATTTAAAAATAAATCTGGTGAATAGGTTTCTTTGCGACTTAGCGTCTTTGCGAGAACGGCACTTGAGCGATAGCGAAACCCCCTCAACGAAGTTAAATAAAAAAAGACTTACGGAATTTAGGTGTTACTTAATTAAATTTTGATACAAATTAATTATTATTAAATTTTTCACCATATCATTGTTCTTTTTTTTATCGATATTTATCGAACAGAAATCGTATGCCCAACTCTCGCCCAAAGACATCGAAACGCTCAACGAATATTTGAATCAGGCAAATCAATTTAAAAAAGGGAGTGAACCGGTAAAATCCGCCAATTTTTTCTACAAAGCCGGCATGCTGTGCTTGCAGCGCAATGTATTTCAAAAAGCTATTCCCTATTTTCAGGAATCAGCCGCATTGAATATTGATGCAAAAAAATATGATGACGTAAAAAAAATATACAGTAATTTGGGCTTGATTTACAGTAACATGCAAGACTACGAAAAAGCAATGATCTATTTCGAGAGCAGTTACAAAATTCGTGTGAAATTAGGTGTCAAAGACGATATATCTTCGGGATTGATAGACGTGGCTTACGTTTTGGGAGTTCAAAAACAAAATAAAGAAGCTATTATCAAATTGGTTCAGGCTTTGGATATTGCCACCGAAATTAACAATTCGCGATTGATATTAATTTGCTATCGCATGTTGGCAGAAAATTATCAAAACTTGGGTGATGTTCAAAAATCTTCGGATTACATGAATAAATATACTTCGTATCAACAACATTTTCAAAAGAAAAAAATTGAAGAAAAAGAAGAAGAGGATAAAATTAAAACAATAGTTGAAATTAACAAGCGTGAATCCGAAAATAAGGCACGGCAATTGGAATTGGAATTAATAAAAAAGAATCGCCAAGTAGCAGAAGATTCCCTGCGACAAATCGTAAAACGCCGCGAAGACTCATTGCAAATGGCAAGTATCAGCCTTAAAACAGAAAAAACACAGTCCGAGCTTCTTATCAAGGAAAGTGAGTTGCAAAAAAGTGTGATTAAAGAACAGGAAGCCCAACAAAAATCACGCGGTTTAATCATTTATTCGATTATCGGTTTATTGGCTTTGGTTTCTGTTATCGTTTTGATTTTGTGGATATTAAATCGAAGAGGACGAAAGCACAACATCGAATTAAAACTCAGTAATGAAGAAATTGCCATACAAAAAAAAAACGTTGACGCAAAAAATTCCGAACTCACAGATGCGTTTAAAATGATTGAAGAACAAAGTCAAAATTTGGCTATGAATATCAATTATGCAAAAAATATTCAGAAAGTGCTTTTGCCCAAACAAGAAAATTTAGCTAATTTTTTGGAAGAATCTTTCATTTATTTCGAGCCCCGCGACCAGGTGAGCGGCGATTTTTTTTGGTTCACCGAAAGCAATATCATCAACGGTTCGGGCGTGCCGCGTAAGAAATTTTACATTTCGGCAGTCGATTGCACGGGGCACGGCGTTCCGGGTGCATTGCTTTCGATGATAAGCTACAATATGCTCGAAAATATCATTGCTCAACAAAAAGCAAAACACCCGAACGAAATACTCAACGAGTTGCATGACGGAATAAGACGAACACTTCGTCAAAAAACCACCTCGAATCAGGACGGAATGGATATGGCTTTGTGTTCGTACGAAAAAGAAAAAAATATACTCGAATATGCGGGTGCGAAAAATCCGGTTATTTATATTAAAAACGACAAGCTGACCTACGTAAAAGGCGATGTAAAGCCCATTGGCGGCACATATTTCGAGAAAACCGAGAACATGAGTTTCCGTCATCACATTATCCCGATAGACACAAAAACCGAATTTTATATTTTTTCCGATGGATTAGCCGACCAAGTGGGTGAAGAAACAGGCAAAAAGTTTTTGTACAGCCGATTGCGCGAACTTTTTCAGCAAATTCACCATCTGCCAATGGAAGAGCAGCGCGAAGCAGTAAAAAAAACATTCCGCGAGTGGAAAGGCAATCGCGAACAAATCGACGATGTTTTGGTCATCGGTTTTCGACTGTTCCCCACAAAAATTTGAATTAAATACTTTTTTTTACTATATTTGAACAATTAAGAATAAACAAATAATTCAACTATTTACTAATACCAAAACTTAAAAATTATGAAAAAGATTTCAACTTTTCTTTTTGCTGTTTTGCTTTCGGCAAGTATGGCATTTTCGCAACCGGTTAAAGATTTCGGAGTTATTCCTATTGGTGTAACATTAAATTCAATTCTTCGTTTGAATATTGTCAGCGGCGGAAATATTGAGTTTGTTGTAAATACGATAGACCAATACACCAATGGTATTGCGAATACCGCACTGTATGATACTTATTTTACTGTTGCCTCATCAGAAGACTTCAATGTTATTATGTATTCCGAAAGTGATAATATGTCAGGAACCGATTTGGGAGGCACAATGCCTTCGAATAACGTAGGTTATATAATCACTGACAATGGAGCTGGTGCAGTTGGAACCAATTGGAACTTTCCAATAGCGGCACAAGACGGACTTGATATAACAGTTACAACCATAATTGCCGGTATCGCGGGGGCAGCTGCCGGAGATCCCGTTCAAAATAGTTTTATCATCAACTGGGAACTTGGAACAAGTGCCGGCACAATGAATGCGACCTCTCTTTTGGTACAAAGTATAGATGCTGACAGATACGTTGTAAATGCTCTGCTTGTTCTTGAAGCCCAATAATAGAAGCAAAATAGTTTAAAAACCCGGACACATGCCGTGAAACCGGGTTTTTTAGGTTACCGACAGAAGGTCTTGTTAAACAGTGTTCAATTATGAAAAAATATTTGTTGTTGTTTGTTTGTTTTTGCTTATCTAATCACATTTTTTCCCAAATAACTTCACGCTTAACAATAGAAACCGGCGGGTCGATTTATTTTAATTTTAATTCACTCGACAAATATACCAACGGCATCAAATTAGCAGATTGGACAGAGGTTCGTGTGTCGTTTGAAGATCCTTCGGCAATTCCTGCAAAGTGGATTTTAGATGTTAGAGCAAGCGAGCTGCAATTAGACGGTGTGCAAACTCCATTTACACTTGATTTGAATACAATAGAAATGGAAGCAACAACAATTATTGGATTAGCAGATGCAGCTCTGCCAATAGCATTAACAAATTCCGACCAACATTTAGTAATAAACGGTGTCAATACAGCACCAACAACCTACACAACTGTTAAATTAACATACTACTGCGGACAAAGCATCACAGTCCCTAATAACAGTGTTTTGGGAGGCATTCCCGATTTTTATTTTGTTTACATATACTTAACCTTACAACCTCAGCCCTGACAAAAACTGTTTCGTGAACAAATACAACAAATATATAATTTCTATTGTTTTTGCACTGTTTTTCAGCAGACTGGGAGCTCAATGTCTGATTTCGGAAGAAGATATGAATATTCGTTTTTTGAAACCGAAGATTGAAATTGAATCGGGCAAGGTGTATTTTAATGTCCTTGTTATTCAAAATAAATCATCAAAAGAAATAGAATTTAATATAAATTATAATGTCCCTCGTTCATGGATTTTTATAGGTCCAACAAGTGAAACAATAATCATTCCGCCGCATGATAAAATTAATTTACCTGTCCATGTAACAGCAGCAAAAGATGCAACCGGCGGCGTTGGATATGTTGTTGTTGCAGTGGTTTCGGATAAATTGGGAACAATTTTTAAAACAGAATACAGTTTTATCAACATTCCAATAAAAACCGGATTAAGTGTTTCACCAATATCAAGAAGCAATTATTTCGACCATAAAACATTAACCGCACCGTACAATTTAAAAATATCAAACAAAGGGAATATTGATGAAATTGTTAATGTAAAACTCGAACCGGGTAACACAATCTCAGTTGGCTCCGGTAGTGAAAGTTTTCATATTGATAATTTTTCTGTTCGCTCTAATAAAGACACCACCGTGCAATATACTGTACATCTAAATACTGATGATGAGTCTAAAACGTATGCTCTTCACAAGATGAACATTTCTGTCAGCGGAGAGGATACCGTAATTTCTAAAATAGCCTGGTTTAAGTATGTGGATTGGCAATTTACAAATTATATTCCGGAAACAGATTACCCTCTGGTTGTAGAATTGACAGCGTTAAATATTTTTTCAGTATACAAAGCTCAGTATGTAGCTCACATCTATGGAAAACTACTTTTTAAAAATAAGCAATCTGTTGCGTACACTTTTGAAAATTTGAATCGCTCAACTGCTAAAAACAATATCTGGCAAAACAGTCGATTCCTCGTATCTTACAAAAATCCCCGATTAGAACTTGAATTTGGAGATATCGTCAAAAATTTCGATTTAAACATGTACGGCAGAGGTTTAAGTTCTGCCATTAAAATTACAAAACGAGATATTTTAAGTTTAGCTGTTACCTTAAATCAATTGTCAAATATTTATAATGTCGGCGGCTCGCTTAAACACCAATTTCCAACTATTTTGAGTATAGAAGCCGGTGCCGGTTATAGTAAAAGTCCGGATATTTTTTCGGATACCAAACTTATTTATGGAGCATCTAACCTTAAATTCAAACAAAGTAGTTTGGATCTACGATTCGGGTTGAGTAATACAAATTTCCAAACACCTTCGACCATAAAGCCTTACAACGGTTATGGATACAGTTTTAATTATTCCGGAAGTATTCAATCGTTAAAGATAAATTTAATAAACTTTTCCGGAACTCCCGGATATGAAGGAATTTTAAGATCCAGAAGTTATAATAACGGTATTTTATGGTACACTATTTCCGAGAAAAAAAATATTTCACTTATTTTTACAAGAACAAAGTATTCTCCATTCTACTTATCCGGTAACGAATATATTTATGACCGATACACAACTTATAACCATGCAAATATTCTTTATCGATATACTCCTGATAACTCGATAACTATTTTTGGCGGTCCTTCATTCAATCAGGAATTTTCAAACAGTTTTAGCAGTTTTTCGGCAAACGACATTTTTTTAACCAATACAGGCAAGGCTGAGTTAAGCATAAAATTAAACGAAAAATATTCCTACAATTCTGTTACATTAACAGGAAGATACGGAATGACCTTTGTCAATAAATTTTCCAAAACTTTATATGGTGTTTATAATCCTGAAATAAAAAATCAAAAGCCATATAATATTGCAGAATTCTTTATTTCCGTGAGAAGAAAATATGTTGGGCTAAATTTTATTTACTATCACGGACCAACAAATATTTCTCAACAATATTCATATTTTTATACAAATTACTTTTCAAAAACCTTTTATTTGACATTCAAATACGAACGTTTCTTTTACAAAAATATACTCAATTTAAATTTTAGGGCATCATACTCCAATAATGTTACATCTAAAAATTCGCGAGTCAATTTTGATACACGAATTAACTTGTTTGTAAAAAAAGGATGGGAATTTCATTTCACAAACACCTTAAGTTTTCAAAGCAGAGCAAGCAGTGCAGCTCAATCAAATGCGAGTTCTCAGTCAAACAGTATATATACTTCTATTTACTTTGAAGTCGGTTTACGAAAAGTCTTTGATTTCAACCAACCTCGCATCAAATACATGGATTTAGATGCCATTTTTTACAAAGATTTGAACGGCAATCGGTTTCACGACCCGAACGAACCCGGCGTAGGGAATGTTCTGGTAAATATCAATCGCGGCGACCCGGAAGCTGATTTAAACAACCCAAATTATAACGGCGAATTTATGAGTACCGAACTCATGTCGAATCCCGAAGGACACATTTCCTACAAAAATATGCCAGAAGGAAAATATTCCATACTCTATCTGCCCACCGGCAGCGGATTGGGGAATTATTCGCCCGAAGCCATAAAAAAAGAGTTTGCCGCCGAAAACGATACTCTGATTTACATTCCGTTCATGGAACGCAACAAAGTTTTCGGAAAAATAATCTTACATCGCGATAAATACTCGGCTTTGGGAGAAATTCCCTTGGACAATATCAAAATTTATATTGAAGGAAACGACAAAATCTACACAACCAATACCGATAAAGACGGCTATTTTGAAGCCTATATTCCGGTTTCCGATTATTACACGGTAAAAGTACAAAACGCTTTTTACGAAAATTTCAGTATCCGGCAAGAATATTACATCGTTAAATTCAACGGATACAAGCAATTTGAACTCACTTTTGAATTTGATGAAAAGAAACGCGAAGTGAAATTCGACGATAAGGATTTTATTGTGGACGAAAACAACAACATCAGTCTCGAAGATGTTGCTTTGATTCGCCAAACCAATCTGCGTGGAACGGTTCGCGAAGAAATTTCACAAATTCCGTTGCACTCCAAAATAACAATACGCAATGCCGAAAATAACGATTTAATTTCCGAAACTGTTTCGAGCGAACGCACAGGCATCTATTTCACAACCTTTTTTGCCGGAAAAAACTACACAATCAAAGCCGAAACAGACGGATATTGGGTATATTACGACAAATTGGAAATCAATCAGATAACAACTTTCGACAATATCACCCGAGATATTTTGCTCAGAAAAATAAATCAAGACGAAAAACTGAGAACCGAAAATCTGACCTTCTATCCCGAAAAATCCGACTTATCAACCGCAGCCCAAGCCGAATTGGATAATATTTTGAGCCTTCTTTTTATGAATCCGACAGTAAAAGTCGAAATTTCAGGACACGCCGACGATGTGGAAGCAATTAAAACAAATGCTCAAAAACTTTCCGACGACCGAGCAAAAGCCATTGCAAACTACCTGAAATCGCACGGACTGCCTCCGCAACGGCTGGAAATTGTCGGCAGAGCCTCAACTTCGCCTGTTTCAAATGATGCTTCGGAAGCCGGGCGTGCAAAAAATCGCAGAGTCGAACTTAAAGTGTTGAAATTTTAAAAGGAAACCTATCTGCGGAGAATTTGTCACCGCATTTTATTCAATCCTCATTCTCGGATTGTCAAATGATTTTTATTCAAGCTTATTCATATTGCCTAAAACCACGATAAAAATCATTGAAAATAATTGGTAAAAATTGTCATCTTTGTAAAAATTTTAACGGTTTTCACAGTCTATAATATCAACACATTAAATAATGAATTTTCTTGAAGATTATTTCAAAAAATATAAAATAAATACAATCGGCAACGATATATTAATTGAAACACCCTACGGAAAAAAGAAAATGATTTATGCCGATTGGATTGCGGGCGGGCGATTGTATGGTCCGATTGAAGACAAAATGGCAAATCTCTTCGGTTCCATGGTTGGCAATACACATTCCGAAGCAAGCCAAACGGGAACCACCATGACACAGACCTATCACTTGGCTCAACAAATTATTAAAAAACATGTGAACGCCGGCGTAGATGATGTAATTCTCACAACAGGTTCCGGAATGACGGGGGCATTGGCAAAACTACAACGCATTATCGGGCTAAAACTTCCCGAAACCAAGCGCCTGTGCTGCCTTTCGAGTATGAAAGAAGATGACCGCCCCGTTGTTTTCGTAACACATCTCGAACATCACTCAAATCATACCTCGTGGATTGAAACTCTGGCTGATGTCGTTGTTTTGGAACCCGATGACGCTTTGTGCGTTTCGAGTGAATCTTTAATCACCGAAATTGAAAAATACAAAAATCGAAAAACAAAAATCGGCTCGTTCAGTGCCGGTTCTAATGTAACCGGAATAATTCCGCCCTATCACCAATTAGCCGAAATAATGCACAAAAATGGAGGCTGGGCTTTTGTCGATTTTGCGGCTTCGGCTCCGTATATTGCAATTGATATGCACCCCGAAAATCCTCAGCAAAATCTTGATGCAATTTTCTTTTCGCCCCATAAAATGTTGGGAGGACCGGGAAGTACGGGTGTGTTAATTTTTAACAAAAATCTGTATCACAACACCGTTCCCGACCAACCCGGCGGCGGAACTGTTGTATGGACAAATCGCTGGAACGAATATGCTTACATTTCGGACATCGAAACCCGCGAAGATGGCGGCACACCGGCTTATCTGCAAGCCATACGTGCGGCTTTGGCAGTTCGACTGAAAGAAGAAATGGGAGTTGAAAATATTACGGCTCGCGAACAGTATTTGAACAAAATTGCCTTTCGCGAATTTGAAAAACTGCCACAACTCCACCTCTTAGCTGCCAACAGAAAAGACCGATTCGGCGTTTTCTCGTTTTATATCGAAAACATTCATCACAATTTGGTTGTGCGATTGCTCAACGACCGTTTTGGCGTTCAGGTTCGCGGAGGTTGCTCGTGTGCAGGCACTTATGGGCATTATCTGTTACGCGTGGACAAAGACAAGTCGCACCGAATTACCAATCAAATTAACAGCGGCGACCTGACCGAAAAACCGGGCTGGGTACGCCTTTCCGTTCACCCGACAATGACCGATGTAGAATTGCTTTTTATTATCGATGCTCTGAAACAAATTATCGAAAACCGCGAATTATGGTCTGAAGACTATGTTTTCGAAAAAATTTCGGGCGAATATTTTCACAAAAATTTTCAGCGTCTCGAACCCGAAAGTTTTAAATCGTGGTTCGATTTTTAATATTTTAATAACAATAAATTACAAAAATCAAATTATTATACTAAAATCAGTTTATTTGTGTACTATTAGATGCGTGAAAGTATTTTATTTTCATCACAATCAACACATTAACACATCAAATAATCAGCCAATCAGAGTATAATTTGTAACAAAATAAGTCGTATGAAAAAAGAAGACCTCTTTTTTGCTTTCTATATCCTGCTATTGTTTATTCCGTTTTTTATAAGCAGCGAACTCTATCAATTTTATAACGAATTTAACAAAGAACACGCTTTTATCACAGCCTTTATTAAGTTTGCCGTTTTAGCCACAACAGGCGAATCCATTGGGCTACGTATCCGTGAAGGCGTTTACAATAAACCCGGATTCGGACTTCTGCCGCGAGCCTTCGTTTGGGGATTTCTCGGGTTGTCTATCAAATTGGCATTCATCATTTTTGCAACCGGTGCCCCTGTATTTTTAGAGAATTTTGGCTTGAAAAATGCTCCAAAAATTATGAATGCCGATTTTAGTTTCTACAAATTGCTGATTGCTTTTACAATAAGCACAAGCATGAACCTTATTTTTGCTCCGGTGATGATGACCTTACACAAAATTACTGATACGCACATTATCAACAACGGCGGAGGCTTTGCTGTTATATTCAAAAAAATAGACTTTGCTCAAAATTTTAAATCCGTAAATTGGGACGTGCAATGGAATTTTGTTTTCAAAAAAACAATTCCTTTTTTCTGGATTCCGGCACACACCGTCACATTTTTATTGCCCGGCGAAATGCAGGTACTTTTTGCGGCATTACTCGGCATCGCTTTGGGAGTGATATTGGCTTGGGCAGGATTGAAATCTTCAAAAAATTAATTCTGAGATTTTTCATCAGTCAAAAACTGTCAAATCGACGTTCTATTTTTGTAACATATTACTACGACTTTCGTGTCCCCTGCCCCTGCGAACGATATATCCATGCTAAAAAAATGCCTGCAAGTGCCCCAAACAGATGCCCTTCCCACGAAATGTAGGGATTGGACGGCAACACACCCCAAAGTGCCCCGCCATACAGAAAAAAGATGATTAATGCGATAAGAAATGCTTTTATATTTTTGCGAAAAATCCCGCTTGCTAATAAAAATCCTATCAAACTGAATATCACACCACTTGCACCAATATGAAACGAACCCCCGCGTGCAAAAGCCCAAACTGCCAAGCCTCCGATGAGTGCCGAAAAAATTGTAACTCGCAACCAAACGGAACGATAAAAAGTCATCATGGTTAATGTCAGAACAAATAATGGTATAGTGTTTGAGAACAAATGATAGAACCCTCCATGCAAAACGGGTGCGAAAAATACGCCGCGAAGACCTACGATTGATCGAGGCATTATTCCAAATCGGTCTAAATTCAGACTTAAAAAGACATCGGCAACTTCTTCAATCCACAAAAGAATGATGATGATAAGTGAAACCTGTAAATTTTGCTTCATAATGTAATATTGTTAAATAAAAAATGTAAATTTCGGATATTCATTCTTTTTCAAAGATAGAAAAATTAAAAAAATATTCAATAGTTATACGGAATTAAAATAAAAAAAAACAGAACACAATTTTGTAAACATAATTGTAAAACTCAACAAGAAATGATTAATTTTGAGGCTGAATATAATAAGTAGATTATGTCGATATTTCAAAAATCCGTTGTAAATAAGTATTTAAAATCGCTTGATGATGAGAAAATAAATCAGGCTTTTGAGCGATTTACAAATTTCTACGGGAATAAACTTCGGTTGTATAATATTTTAAATTTAAAAGAAGAAAATTATCAAGAGGGATTTTTAAGAGAAATTTTTGTCAATGTTCTTGGCTATACAATTAATCCTGATATAAATTACAATTTAACAACTGAATACAAAAATCAAACTGATAATAAAAAAGCAGACGGTGCAATATTAAAAAACGGTGTGGCAATTGCTGTTATTGAGTTAAAATCAACGAAAACACCAAATTTAGAAAGTATTACAAAACAAGCATTTAACTATAAAAATAACCAATCGAAATGTCGATATGTAATTACGTCAAATTTTCATTCTTTGCGCTTTTTTATCGACAATGCCACCGAATTTGAAGAATTTAATTTATTCGATTTATCAAAAGATGAATTTAAGAGGTTTTATTTGTTTTTAAGTTGCGAAAGCATTTTAAACGAAATTCCTTTAAAATTAAAACAAGAAACTGAATTTCACGAAGAAAGTATTTCTGATAAATTCTATAAAGATTACAAAACATATAAAGAAAATATTTACAGTAGTTTAGTAAAAAACAACACACAATACGACAAAGTAATTTTATACAAAAAAACGCAAAAACTGCTCGACCGTATTTTGTTTATACTTTTTGCCGAAGATACCGGATTAATTCCTCCAAATGCTATTGCCAGAACTATTGAAAAATGGAAAGTCATGGCAAACGAAGGAATGCAGATTTCATTATACACTCGTTTTCAGGCACTTTTCTTGCACTTAAATAATGGTTATGTATATCCGAACTGGGGCGAAGTGCCTGCATACAACGGCGGTTTGTTTTTTCCGGACGAAATTTTAGACAATCCGGATTTGATTATTGAAAATAAATTTTTAGAAACAGACAGCTTAATATTAGCCGCTTATGATTTCAGTTCGGAAATAGACGTAAATATTTTAGGTCATATTTTTGAACATTCGTTAAACGAATTTGAAGAAGTTGCAGCCCTAATTCAAGGCGAAACAATTGATAAAACCAAAACAAAACGTAAAAAAGACGGCGTTTTTTATACGCCAAAATACATTACAAAATACATCATTGAAAAAACAATAGGTTCGTACTGTTCAATCAAAAAAAATGAATTGCAAATATCGAATTTAGAAATTTCGGAAAAACATCGAAAAAACAATAAACAAACAAAAGAGGGTAAGGATTTATTTGCAAAATTATCAGCTTATAAAGAATGGTTATTCAATTTAAAAATTATCGACCCTGCCTGCGGAAGCGGTGCTTTTTTGATTGAAGCTTTACATTATCTAATCTCGGAACATAAAGAAATTGACGACAAAATAAGCGAATTGGAAAACAAAACCATTCGATTTTTTGACACTGACAAATCGATTTTGGAAAAAAACATTTATGGAGTTGATATAAATGAAGAAAGCGTGGAAATTGCAAAACTTTCGCTTTGGCTGAACACAGCTAAAAAGGAACGTAAATTATCAGATTTAAGCGGGAATATCAAATGCGGTAATTCGTTGATTGACAACAAAGAAATAGCCGGAGAAAAGGCATTTGATTGGAATTTGGAATTTCCTGAAATCATGCAAAACGGTGGCTTTGATATTGTAATCGGTAATCCGCCTTGGGTTTCACTAATCGGAAAACATGGACACAATACGGTAGATGAAATTACTCAAAAGTGGTTGATAAATCATTTTGGAAGCAATACGTATTTGCCAAATTTATTTGAAATTTTTATAATTCGTTCTTTGTCATTGCTTAAAGAAAACGGTTTTTTCTCATTTATTGTACCTGACCGTTTCGGTTATAATGCCTCATTTAATTATTTACGGGAAAGGGTTTTACAAAATTATAAATTAGTTGAAGTCATTTATAAGTGGGATTTTCCCGGAATTATCACCGATTCAATGACTTTTGTTATCCAAAACAGGAAAGAGGAAGATTATTCCATCACAATAAAATCCGAGCCTCTTAATGGATTTATTAATTTCACGAAACAACAATTACTTACAAAACAAGATTTTCAGTTTAAAGCGTATAAAAGTCAGACAGCAAAGTCGTTAATTGACAAAATGATTACCAATTCCGTAAAACTAAGAGAAGTTTGTCAAATTACATCAGGCTTTGGCGGCAAATCGGAATTGATTACAACCGAACAAATTAACACAAAACAAATTCCGGTTTTTAAAGGTTCGTCAATCCAACGATATGAAATAAAAGAAAATTATTGGTTTGAGTTTATTCCCGAAAACATTACAGGTAGGACAACAGACAAAACAAAACTCTCGGCAAAACCAAAAATATTAGTCAGAAAAACAGGAAATACAATTATTGCAAGTTACGATGAAAATGGAGTTTTCCCTGAGCAGTCTTTGTATTTTATTTACAATCTAAACTCTAATTTCGATTTTAGATATATTTTAGCAATCTTAAATTCTGACTTGATAACTTGGTTTTTTATAAATTATTTAGTAACAAATTTGGACAGTACACCGCAAATTAAATTGGTCGATTTAGACCAAATTCCTATTATCGACATGTCAATAGAAAATCAAAAACCATTTATTGATTGTGTAGATACGATATTGAAATCAAAACAACAACTTAAAAATTCAGATAAATTTGTAAATAGAATAACAAGTCATTTAAAAATTAAATCAATAACACAAAAATTAGATGAATTTTATAAATATGATTTTAAAACGTTCATTGAAGAATTAGAAAAACAAAAGATTAAACTAAGTCTTAAACAATCGGACGAATGGGAAGAATATTTTAATTCCTATGCAAAGGATTTGAATACAGCATACAAAATAGTAATTGAGACGAATGAAAAATTGAATAATCTGATTTATGCTTTATACAATCTTTCGAGCGATGAAATTATGATAATGAAATCTGTAAAATAACAAAAACAACTCATCAAAATTTATGTCAGATTCCATACAATTTCAACGCACCGAACTCTTATTGGGAAAAGAAAAAATGCACATTTTAGGCAAACAAAAAATTATTATTTTCGGTATCGGCGGCGTGGGAAGTTGGTGTGCCGAAAGTTTGATACGTTCGGGAATTATAAATCTAACAATTGTTGATATTGATACTGTGAGCATTACAAATATCAACCGACAATTGCAGGCTACCCACAAAACCCTTGGTCAAATTAAAACCGAAGCGTTAAAAGCACGCTTGCTCGAAATCAATCCTCGGGCACAAATCACCTCGATACAAAAGGTTTATAATCAGGATAATTCCGATTTTTTCGAGCTCCATTCCTACGATTTTATTATTGATGCAATTGACAGCCTGAGCAGTAAAATACATTTAATTCGCACAGCAACACGAACAGATGCCGTGCTTATTTCGTCGATGGGTGCGGCTTTGAAGGTGGACCCGACACGAATTCGAGTTGCAAATTTTTGGGACGTGGTCGGCTGTCCGTTTGCTGCCATCATTCGCAAACGCATACGGCGAGGCGATTTGCCCGCAAAAGATTTTTTGTGTGTTTACGGCAACGAAGTGCTTCCGAATCTATCAATCGACAAGGCACAGAATGATTCGACAAATTCAGTGGAAAATTCGCAGGAAACCGATGAACAAATCCTCAAAAAAGCAGTAACCAACGGCAGTACGGCTCACATTACAGCGATTTTCGGTTTTACTATTGCAGGCTTGGTTTTACAAAATATTTTTGAGCGAAATATGTAATAAACAGTAAATGTGATAAATAAATGACCGGCTGAATTTTTCAAAAAACAATTTTAATTTTCAATTTGAAATTTTATGCACGCAGCGTTAAGAATTGTACAATTTTATTTCTTCAAGAGCTTCAATCAACAATAAACGATTTTGCATCGAAACGTCCCATGAGATAGGCTTTTTCCAAGTCCATCGTGTCGCGAAAATCTCCGAAATCATAAAGCGAATACAAATCGGTTGAAGCATCATCTTTTTTGTTTACAAACCAAATTTGGTCTTTTCGCAACTTATTTAAATTCAGGAAATTGGTGTTGTGTGTTGTGCACAACAACCGGGCATCATTCAGAAAGCAAAATACACATAAAAAAGCATTAAAATTCAGACAAGTTCGAGTTCTTCCATTTTTAACACCGATTGCACAACTTGTTTGAAAACCGAAACGAAATCCTTTCTATGTTTTTCTACAAAATAGAGCACTTCAATACCTACAATATTCTTGTCCGTATCATAATCAACGATGATATTTTCCTCAATTTCCTCAGTTTCTGTAATGTTTTTGTCAGTGAGTTTGAAATACAGAGCATCTGCATCTTTATCGAATGTGATTTTCATAATTAGATATTTTTAGTTTCTTTTCTGTCAAAATGAGCTGTTACAATGAGTCGGGAAATCGGATTAACCACTACTTTTAAAGTTCGGTTTTCACAATCAGCAATTTTTTTGAAATAAACCACTTCTTTGTCCGATTTAATAATTGTTTTGTCTGCACTTGCAACAGCATCTGTTATCCACTGTTTTTCGAGTTTTCGTTCTTCAATTCTTTGTAAAACATGGTTTGAAAAGTTTAGTTCATTTTCACTCATTGGTCATTTTTTGCTCAAAATACTTTAATTTACACAAATATATTGCAAAATTAGTGTAAATAAAAATTGAAAAGCAAATTTAACAATTTTTTCATGGGTTGCTCAAAAACAATGCCCGAAGTAAAAGCTGTTTTCAAATCCGCCCAACAAATCGGCTTTTTCATTTCCATTTTCGAAAAAAAGATTGAAGTCAACCGCATTCCGGGCAGTACCGTGATTTTGGTGGAGAAACAGAAGTTTTTTGAGTTTGTGAGGTTTGTGGACAAATTTAATTCTGACAAGCAGAAATGATTGAGATTTATTTTGTTAGCAAAGAATAAATTCATAGATTTGAAGCAACGTAAAGTAACTAAAATGGCAATAAGTGCAATGTTTGCAAAAAGACAAGAAAATGAAATCAGCAGACACAAACACGAAAAAAAATAATAGTACGACACGGACTGGCTGACTTGAAATTTATTTTTGCAAAATTTACAAAATACCATTGAATCATTACGATGCATTGAGTGATGCAAAAGCTTGTGCGGAATTGTTTTTAATCCATTTACAAAAGAGATAGATATATGAGTTGTTTAACAGAAAAGACAATCGGAGAACTTTTAGAAAATAAATTCTTTATTCCTTCATATCAAAGAGGTTACCGCTGGACAAAAAGGCAGGTTGAAGATTTATTAAATGATGTTTGGGATTTTATTACAAAAACAGGAAAAAAGGATAACGAATGGTATTGTTTGCAACCTGTAGTTGTGAAAAAAATCAATAATCATTATGAAGTTTTAGACGGTCAACAAAGGTTGACAACAATATTTCTAATTTTAAAGCACTTGGAACGTTTCATCGAAAGTGAAAGGAAAAGTTTTGAAATAGAGTATGAAACGAGAAATAAAGAAAATTCTAACAGTAAACTATTTCTGCAAAGCATTGATTTAAAGAGCGAAAAGGAATCTATTGGAAATATTGATTACTTTCATATATTTCAAGCATATCAGAAAATTAAAGAATGGTTTCAAACAAAGGCAAATCAAGGTTATAATTCAATAAGTTCAAAGTTTATTACTCCATTTTTAGAAAGCACGAAGGTAATTTGGTATGAAGTTTCGTCTGAAAAAGATGCAATTGAAATCTTTACCCGCATTAATATGGGAAAAATCCCATTAACAAACGCAGAACTAATAAAAGCCCTTTTTCTTAATAGTTCAAATTTCCCTGATTCCGATACTGAAGAAATAAGATTAAGACAGTTAGAAATAGCTTCTGAATGGGACAGAATGGAATACTCATTGCAAAATGACGAACTTTGGTATTTTATAAATAATTCAGAGAACGAGCTGCCAACTCGTATTGAGTACCTGTTCAATATTATGAAAAATATCGATGGAATAAAAAATGGTAACGACCAATACTCAACATTTCGTTTCTTTTCAGAAAAATTCAAATCAAAAAGCAAAGATGAAATTGATACAAACTGGAAAGAAATTAAAAGAATATTTCAAACTATTGAAGAATGGTTTACAGAGCGAGAATTATATCATAAAATCGGCTTTTTAA
This sequence comes from Draconibacterium orientale, assembly GCA_020721645.1. Classification (GTDB taxonomy): domain Bacteria; phylum Bacteroidota; class Bacteroidia; order Bacteroidales; family JAADGE01; genus DYMH01. The sequence continues at coordinate 12,378 of DYMH01000021.1, read as the reverse complement.
TTTCAGCAGATTCAGAAATAACCGACTTGCTAAAAGAAGTCAAAAACAAGCAAAAACAAGAATTTAGAAAATTGCTTGATATCAAAATTATCGAAAAAGTGAAATGTGAGAATCTGAAAGAATTGGAATATGGAAAGCATTCATATTTGATAAGAAAGATTTTATTACTGCATAACATTCAAACAATGCTTAATAATAAAGAAAAAACTACGCGTTTCCCATTTGTACGATATAAAGATAAAAAGATTGGTTGGGATATTGAACATATCCATGCAATTGCAACTAAGGTTAAAGTAAAATATGAAGACCAAAATTCTTGGTTAATTAACAACTTTGCAAAAACAGAACAACATACTAATTTGGAACTTAATTTACAGATAGAGAACGCAATAAAAGAAATTAATCAAATTGCAGAAGATGAATTTCAGTCAATTATTGAATATGTCTTAGGTGATGATGATAATAGCATTCGCAACCTATGTTTACTTGATAGAGGCACAAACCGTTCTTATAAAAATGATTCTTTCAAAAATAAAAGAAATAAAATAATTGAGAATGAAAAGAACGGAACATTTATCCCTACTTGTACCAGAAATGTATTTATGAAATATTATTCAAAAAATCTGAAAGACATAGAGATATGGAATGAAAATGACAGAACAGATTATTTTGAAGACTTAAAAAGTGTTGTGTACAACTCTAAATCTTGAGTTTCATGAAAATTGAAAGAATCGAAAAAATCGCAAATAATATGAAAGATATTGAAGGTAAAGTTCTCGCAACCGAATTGTTAGAACGCTTAAATTCCATATCGTTTTGGGAATTACTTTCCGAAACGTCTAAAATTCAGATTCCCATAATTCAGCGGGACTTTGCACAAGGCAGGAAAAATGAAAAAACCAATAAAATAAGGTCTTTATTCTTAAAAAGCATAATTGAAGCAGTTGAATCTGAAAAAGGCACGCTTGAATTGGATTTCGTTTATGGAAATGTTGAAAAAGATGTTTTTCAACCGTTAGACGGTCAACAACGTTTAACAACATTATTCCTACTTCACTGGTATATTGCTTTAAAAACGGGAGACTTGCCGAACACTAAAAAGCATTTTATAAAATTTACTTACGAGACAAGAATATCTTCAAGAGAGTTTTGTAATGAACTTGTTGTTAACGGAGATTTTTTGGGCATAGGGAAAACGATTAGTGAAAAAATATCCGATTCAAAATGGTTCTTTTTATCGTGGAAAAAAGACCCTACAATAAAGGCTATGTTAGTAATGCTTGATGCAATTGAAGAACGATTACAAAGCAAAAATGACGAGGAATTAAAGATTTTTTGGCAAAAACTGACATCAGAAAACCCACCAATCACATTTCATTTCAAGCAACTTAATGATATAGGCTTAACTGACGACCTTTATATAAAAATGAATGCGAGGGGCAAAGGATTGACAGATTTTGAGACCTTTAAAGCCCGATTTGAAAAACACATAAAGAAGAATGTCTTTGAAAAGGAGCTTGAATTAAGTGAAAATAATAAAGAAAAATGGAAAGAACTTACAGAAAAAACCTTTTCACATAGAATTGATACTGTTTGGACTGATTTATTTTGGAAACATAGAGGCGATGATAATATAATTGATAACGAAATAATAAAATTTATTGCCGGTATAGCAATAAGTAACTATGCTCAAAATCTTGAAATCTTCGAAAATTCAGAAAATGAATTGAATACAAGAAAAATTCTTGAAGAAAAGAAAGAAAAGAATATTACTGACGAAGCTGTTAAAAGAGAAAGAATAGAGCGCAGAATAACAACCCTTTTCAATAATCCTGCCAATGTAAGTCCTGATGATTTTATCACAAAGGGCTCTTTTGATTATTTAAAAAACTGTTTGAATGTTTACTCAAAAGATAAGAACGATGAATTATTTCCTGTCAATTTAATACTATGGGATTTTATCGAAAATAGAAAAGTAAAGATTAACAGTAACACAGAGATAGATAATAACTTATTTATAGAGTTTGCAAAAGCGTCCAAGACAGAATATAAACAAAGAGTTTTATTCTATGCACAAACAAAATACGTACTAAATTCAGAAACCTTCAATTCCGAATTATTTTCAGAATGGATGAGGGTTGTAAGAAATATCGTCCAAAATGCAACAATTGATAGTGCTTCTGCTTTTATTGGTGCAATTGGGCTTATCAATGAACTTTCAAGCGGATGCGATAATATTTATGAATTTCTTTCAAGTAAAACACTTAAATCTGGATTTGCGACAAAACATATCGAAGAAGAAAAATTGAAAGCAACATTGATACAATCTGAGAGTAATTGGAAATTGCAAATATTCAAAGCAGAGGATGATATTTTTCTTAAAGGTGAAATTAAATTTCTATTAGATTTTTCTAAAGTTGGCGAGGAATTTAATATTCTAGAATTTACGAGCATTTGTGATAAATTTTTATTATTATTTGAAAGCAAGGATGATATATTACGAAAAGCTTTATTGACACAAAATGACTATCCAATTTGGGATGGTAGGACATCTTCACTTGGTTGGGCTCATAGATACTCATTGTTGAATACTGAAAATGAATGGAAAGATGCTTTCAGAAAAAAATCGGATAAGTTTATAAATGCAGTTTATAAGTTAATTTCCAATTCATTTAATTTGAGTGATGATAGAATCACAATTTTAAAAAGTGTAATTCTGAAATCTACACCTTTAAATGACTATCGAAGCCATTTAGTTAAGAACAACTCTCTTTTGAGGGATAGCTACCATAAAAGAATATGTTTAAACGAGGAAAAAACTATACTTTATGTACTTGAGAAAACTAAGGTTGTAGGTGATAATTACAAAGAAATTAAAGTATAAGACAGAGTGCGACATACATTGTCGCACTCTGTCCATATCGGCACACCCGATCGCCGAAGATTAGCAAAGCGTAAAATTCCGGAAAATGACCGAAATTTTCAATTTTGCTTCGGAACAAAATTTCACTCTCCAAAATTCCGCTTATTTATATTGATTTGCCATTCGTTCCAAGTCTTTCAACACTGCACCGGCATAATCACGTTCGCGGGTATCAAATTTTAAAATATCGGGGTGAACGGTTTTAAAATAATTGACAATTTCGGTGTTTCGTTTTGCGGCAATCCCTGCCAATTCGTTGGCTTTTTCGGCAGCGTTTGCTTTATAATATGCCTCAATAACGGGCAGTATTGTAAAATCGTAAGGCACTTGTCGGTCGGGCATTATTTCGACACATCGGTCGAGAACGGCAATGGCTTTGTCGTTTTTCTTTTCCGTGATAAGCTGTTCGGCACAACGAGCAAATATAGTGCGAATATCCATCACGCCGATAACCCGCAAATTATTATTTTCAATCAACACATCGGGCTCCTGCATTCGTCCCCAATGGAATTTATTCATCAAATTATCGAACAAAACATCGGAATTGATTGAACCTGTAACTTCTTTCTCTTCGGTTTTAAATGGAACCAAACGATATGCAAAACCTTCGAGCCGAAAATAGTTTTGAAGCCCCATGTAATCGTCGTTATTGACGCTTGTTGCAAAATATACAGGGCGTTTCCAATCGTTGCGTGCAAGAATTTCGAGTACCGCCCAATCGTTTTTCAGAAGATATCCCTTGCGAATTGTCCACCGTAATTTATTCACAAATCGGCTTTTTTCATTATCCGAAAAAACGCCGCTTGCCAATACATTCTCACGATTCACCTTCAAACTTAAATTTTTTGAAGGCACATAACTCATTTCATCTTGGGTGCCTGCTCCTATTTTGGCATAATCTTCTTCACTTGCCGCAAAATCCATGGCAATGGGCAAAGGCAAATATCCTTTGGAAACAGATACGATAAATTTATCGGAAGCCGCTTTGAGGTGGGCAATGGATTCGGAATCGAAATTGTATTTGGCGATGATTTTTTTGTCTGATATTTTTTGAATCAAATCATCAATTTGTTCCGGACTGAGCTGTTGTGCCCTCGATTCTATTTGCTCAAATTCAGTCTTTGCATCGACCGAATATTTTGAGTTTCTCAGAACCGAAATCAATTGCGAGTAAAGCGAATCGAATTGAGCCTTGTATTTGGTTTGGTTGTCGTTGTATTTATCATCGGCAAACGAAATTCCGTCATCGGTAAGATATACGGCATCACGCTTTCCCTGTCGATATTGTTCGGGTTTGAAGTTGAAAGCCAAAGGTTCCGATTCGTAAGCCTTTCGTCGCATTTGGTTGATATACCAATCGGTACCGAGCAAGCTCAAATTAACAACACGCACATCGGTACGGATTCCTTCCACTTCTTGGGCATACCAAAGCGGAAAGGTATCATTATCGCCAAAAGTAAAAAGTATAGCATTTTTTTCGCAGGAATTTAAGTAATTGGCGGCAAAATCGCGTGCTGTGTAGCGTCCCGAACGGTCGTGGTCGTCCCAATTTTGAGTTGCCATCAAAGTCGGAATCGGAATTGTAAGGACAAGGGCTGCAACAAGGGCGATTTTAGCCGGGATTTTGCGTTCGAGGAATTTGTAGATTGACAGAACGCCCAGCCCTATCCATATCGCAAAAGCATAAAACGAACCGGCGTAGGCATAATCTCGTTCGCGAGGCTGATAGGGGGTTTGATTCAAATAGATGACAATTGCAATTCCCGTAAAAAAGAAAAGCAAAGCAACGACCGAAAAACGTTGTTCGCTGTTTTTGAGAGAATAGAAAAATCCTAAGAAACCCAACAGAAAAGGCAGAAAATAATAAACGTTCCGAGTTTTATCATTTTTCATTGAATCGGGCAAATCGCTTTGCGGACCGACCATTGCCATGTCGAGAAACGGAATGCCCGAAATCCAATTACCTTTCAGAAAGCTGCCGTGTCCTTGCAAATCGTTTTGTCGCCCTGCGAAATTCCACATCAAATATCGGAAATACATCTGTCCGAGTTGATATTTGAAGAAGAAACTGATATTGTTCAGGAAATTTGGATTTTCGCCGGCTGAGACTCCGCCCCAATTTTGATATGCCGAAACATGCCCTTCGTCGCGGCTGAACATACGCGGAAAAAGCGTTTTTTGTTTTGGGTCGTAATCGTATTTTGGGTTTGTTTTGTTGATTTCCAGATATTTATCCTTGTATTTGATGTAAGTGTATTGTGGTTCCGAAACCACGTTTCCTTCTTCATCTCGCAAATAATCTGCCGTATAATATGGTCCGTAAAAAAGCGGACGGTCGCCGTACTGTTCGCGATTCAGATACGAAAGCAGTGCAAATGTATTGTCAGGTTGATTTTCGTTCATCGGCGTATTTGCCGAAGCTCGCAAAACAATAACTGCAAAGGTTGAATATCCCAACAGAATAACACTGACACCGAGAAAGAAAGTGTTGAGAACGGGTTTTAATTTTTTATGTGAATAATAAATTCCCAATATCAACAAAGCCGTGAGAGCGGCGAGGTAAAATATCAAACCGGAATGAAAAGGCATTCCGAATCCGTTGACGAACATCAATTCAAATTGAGCTGCCAGTTGCACGGCACCGGGAATGATGCCGTACATAATGAATGCTAAAATGAAGATTGATATGATTGAAGTGAAGAAGATTCCTTTGCCCGAAACTTTGTATTTTCTAAAATAATATACAAAAACGATGGCGGGAATGGTCAGCAGATTGAGCAAATGCACGCCGATAGACAATCCCATCATATAGGCAATAAATATCAGCCAGCGATTGGAGTACGGTTCGTCGGCAACGTTTTCCCATTTGAGTATTGCCCAAAAAACGACAGCCGTAAATAAAGACGAACTTGCATAAACTTCGGCTTCTACTGCCGAAAACCAAAAGGTATCTGAAAAAGCATACGCCATTGCTCCGATAAAACCTGCGGAAAGTATAGCTATTTGTTGATTTACGTTTACTTCGTTTTTTGAAACTATTTTACGGGCTAAATTGGTGATAGTCCAAAACAGGAACAAAATTGTGAAAGCACTTGCAAAAACCGACATCATATTAATTGCCAAGGCAACATGAGCGGTGTTCGATGTAAATATTGCAAAAAAACGTGCAAGCAGCATAAAAAACGGTGCTCCGGGTGGATGCCCGACTTCGAGTTTATACGATGTGGCAATAAATTCGCCGCAATCCCAAAAACTTACAGTGGGTTCTACGGTAAGTGTGTATGTTATCAATGCAATAGCAAATGCAAGCCAGCCAATAAGGTTGTTATAGAATTTGAATGTTTTCGGCATGTTCAATTTAATTTTTTAGGATTGATTGCAAAAGTAAAAAATAAAGCCGAAGCAAAGAAAAAAATTCATTTTGCCGAACAATATCAAATTCATTTCTATGGTAAAACCGGCTCAAATCTTTACCGAACTTAAAAACTAACAACTGTTTTCCTATTCAATTTCAATTATCTCAATGCAAAATTCCATTTATTCAAACGGCTCCCAAACTTTTGCTTTCAAAGCATCGCGGTCGAATCTCAAACAATCATCGACAGAATGTATATCCTGAACCGTGTATGCGGTTTCCTGCATAAAACTGAGAGCTCTGCCGGCTCCTTCTCCCATGTTTATCAGGACAGATTCGCCGTCTTTAAAGTATCCTCTTTTAAGCGACTCGAACAAGCCGGCAATTCCGGCAGCCGAAGCCGGACCGATTTTTATCACTCGTTCGTAGGCAACCAATCGGGCAATATCAACAGCCGATTCTTCGCGAATTTGGAAAATTTCGCCGCCGGTTTTCTGAACCAAGGGTCCCATTAGCGGATACAATCCGGGGTGTCCGGTTGCAATGGTCGGTATTAAAGTAACAGGGTTTTCGTAAATCGGATAAACGGTTTCCCAGTGTTGAGGGAATTTATCTTTTTTTGCTTTTTCCCAAGCGTGAGCCTGCGGAGCACATCTGTCTCCTTGCGATAGCAGGAATCTCGGTAGCTTTTCGACCAGTCCGGTTCCGGCAATATCTTTCATTGCTTTTTCCATGGCAAACGGTCCGGTTCCTCCGCTCAGTGCTTGAATATAAACATCGGGCACACGACCGATTATTCGTAATATTTCGTAGAGAAGTGTTTTTTTAGCTTCCAAACGAAGCGGGTCGAGGTTTCCGCCTGTCATTTGGATTTTATATTTTTTAGCATACTCGGCAGCTACTTTTTTGGTGTAAGCATAATCGCCTTTTACACGGAACAGTTTTTGTCCATAGGTGGAGATATGAGCAACGCTGTCGGGCAAAGCATCGTGCGGAACGAAAACGGAGCACGAAATTCCGGCTTTTGCCAAATAATGTGCGAAAGCCGTTGCGGTGTTTCCGGTGCTTGCAACAACGTATTCTTTTATTCCGGCTTCTTTCAAAACACTTGCTGCCAGTGCACCGCCTTTGTCTTTGAAGGTTCCGGTAGCAAAACTTTTATCGTTTCTGTTGATATAGATTTGAAGCGAAAGATTGTATTTTCGTTTGGCAAAATCTTCCAAAAACTTCCACCGTTCAATGGGTGCAATGCCTTCGCCATCGGTTACGATGTTTGCTTTATCGTTCAAAGGAAGAAAATCGAAATAGTGGAACAAACTTTCGGGTTTAGCATCTTTTGAAATCAGTTCGAGGATTTTGTTTTTATCGGTCGAATATTCAGTATCCACAATGTTATTGCCGCATTTTGGGCATTTTTGGTTGTGCGAAAACCATTCTTCAAAACTGTCGATTCTGTGCTTGCATTTTCTGCAAACTAATTGGAATTTTGTTGTCATTTTTTTAAACTAAAATCTAAAAACTAAAAGTGAAAAAGTAAACATTATTGCGTAATATTTACGATATACTGTTTGCTGTTTTTGCCAAAAAATTTGGGTTGAGTAAATTTTCCTTATTGTAAATAAGCTCTGTGTCGCTTCCCCATTGATACACGTAACCACCGGCGGCGTTCAAAATTGCGTGTCCGGCAGCGGTGTCCCACTCATAAGTCGGACCGATTCGCGGTGCCAAATGTGCTTTTCCTTCTGCTAAGATACAAAATTTCAGCGAACTTCCGCGCGATGATATTTCGGTATTAGGATATTTTGTTTTCAATGTTTCAAAATAAGCGACAGTTTCTGCATTTACGTGCGAACGGCTGCCGACAATTGTCAGATTTTCGTTTCTACAAGTTGCATCGAGTTTTTGCAATTTGTGAAAGATATTTTCGAACTGAAAATCCGAATTTTCATTTTCGACTTGATATTTAAAAGAACCCATTTCTTTTTCGCCGTAAAACAGTTCTTTTGTTACCGGAATATAAATCACCCCAAGAATAGGTTTATTTTTTTCGATTAAAGCGATATTTACCGTAAAATCGGTATTTCGTTTCACAAATTCCTTGGTTCCGTCCAACGGATCGACCAGCCAATAGCGTTCCCAATTTATTCTTTCTTCGTGATGTATATTTCGTCCTTCTTCGCTTAAAACGGGTAATTTTGTGTTTTCAAGAATATCAACAATAATTTGGTGTGCGTTTTTATCGGCAATAGTTACGGGGGAAGAATCGAGTTTATGTTCAATTTGAAAATCGTTGGATTTAAAAACTTTCATTATTTCAAATCCCGCTTCAACGGAGGCTTGTATTGCAAAATTTAATAAATTTTCTGTTTTCATCAATTCAACCATTATTACTCAATGTAAAATAATTCATGTGTTCAGTTTAAAAAGTCGCATAGCGGTTATATATGCAAAATTATTTGTCATCAAAATATTGTAAAACAGTTTATTAGATAACCGCTTTGCGACTCTGATTCCAAAATTTGGGCTTTTTATACCAGACTCTTTCATTAAAAATCTCATTTTTTGTGTTTATCCCGAATCTAAAAATAGATTAAACTCAAAATAATCACTGTTACAATCATGTATATCAACGTTAAAGGCGTTCCTACTTTCAAGAAATCTTTAAATTTGTATCCGCCGGGTCCGTAAACCATTAAATTGGTTTGATAGCCAATTGGTGTCATAAAATTTGCGGCGGCAGCGTAGGCAACGACCAAAATAAACGGCGTGGTATCGACATTGAGTTTGAGTGCCAAACTGAGTGAAATGGGAAAAATTACGGCAACTGCGGCTTTATTGGTTATGAAAGCCGCCATGATTGCGGTAATGAAATAAATTCCGGCAAGCAAACCGATTTTGCCCAAAGGCATTAAAAATTCCAAGATATTAGAGGCGATAAATTCAGCCAAACCTGTTTTCATCATTGCCGTGCCGAGTGCCAAAGAGAGGGCGATGATGAGAAATAATTCGTAATCCAAGCCTTTGACTAATTCTTTCGGGTTTGTAATTTTTAACAGCAACAAACTTGTTATCAAAAACAATAAACCATTGAACAGTTGAATGATTCCTATTGCCGAAAGAATGACTGTTAAGAGTGTTCCGATAACCAAATAGGTTGTTTTCTGAACACCAAGACGGCTGATTTCTTTGACTTGTGAAATCAGATAAAAATCGGCAACAGTATTAATCCGATTTTCGAACGAACTGCCCGCAAGCAATAAAATTGCATCGCCGGATTTGATGAGCACGTCGCCCGTTTTTCCGGAAAGAATTTCGCCGTTTCGGTGTACGGCAATCACCGTGGCATCGTATTTGGCTCTGAAATTTTCTTCGCGAATGGTTTTATTTAACATCGAAGAATTGTGCGATACAACGATTTCTACAAGTTCGGTGTTTTTTTTCTTTGAAAACATGCCAATAGACGGAATCACGATACCGGTTTTTGATTCGACCAAATCGGCTATGGAATGCGTATTTCCGGCAAACAAAAAAATGTCACCCTCTTGTATTCTGATTTCTTCTATATTATCAATTAAATTAATATCAGACCGATATATTTCGAGGATCTTTATTCCTTGTTCTTTTTTCAAGCCGGATTCTTCAATTGTTTTACCAATAAGCTCGCTTCCGGCTATGATTCGTGCTTCTACGACATAACTTCTGTTGTTTTCAGTGAATTTTTCTAAGGTTCCGGAAGTGGTTGGGAGAATTTTGTGTCCGATAAACACCATGTAAAAACCACCAATAATCATCATTGCTGCTCCAACGGGTGTAAACTCGAAAATACCCAAAGGCGGCAGATTCGGAACAATGTGCTGGTCGGTTACTAAACTATTGACAACCAGATTAGTAGATGTTCCGATAAGTGTTGCACAGCCGCCCAATATTGATGCAAACGACAGCGGCATCATTAACTTAGACACGGCTTGTTTTCTGCGTTTAGACCAATTTAAAGTGTAAGGCATCATCAATGCCACAAGCGGCGTATTGTTCATAAACGACGAAATCGGTGCAACTATAAGCATCATTCGCGTTGTGAAGCCTCGCGTGGTTTTCGCTGATTTAAAAACACGGTCGAAAAGGATATCCAAAACCGAAGAACGGCGATAAATATCACCCAATAATAACAGCATTAAAATCACGGCGATTTGTTCGTTGGCAAATCCGCTGAGTATCTCGCTCGGTTTCAACACTTGTGCAACGCCGAGAACACCCACTGCAATAATAAATGTCATGGCAGGAGCTACTATTTCTTTGTAAAGTGATATTACAATGAAAAGCAGGGCGGCTAAAACTAATATTGCATTGAATGTAAGCAATTAATTAAGAGATAATTGTTTATTGTTTATTTTTCTTCTAAGTTATAAAAAAATCTCATTATCACATCAAACAATCATTCCCGCTCCCACGGTTTCATTGGTTCCTTCTTCAACCAAAATAAAACTTCCGGTGTATCTGTTTTTTCGGTACGCATCGAAAAACAAAGGTTTGGCTGTTTTTACTTTGACACATGCGATATCGTTCATTTTGATATTTTTATCATTTTCATTATTTTCCAAAGTGCTGATGTCCATTTTGTAAACGACTTCCGAAACAATACATTTCATTTCGGCTGTTGTGTGTTTGAGTGCGTATTTTCCGCCGATTGATAATGGTTTTTCGTTGAACCAACTGACCATTGCTGTGATTTCCTGCGAAATTTGCGGAACATTGTCGGGTTTCACAATCATTCCGCCTCTGCTGATATCTATATCGTCTTTTATTGTAATACAAACCGATTGCGGAGGAAATGCCTCTGTGAAACTTTGTCCCAAAGTATCAATTGATACGATTTCGGATTCCAAACCCGAAGGTAAAACTTTCACCCGGTCGCCGACTTTGAACACGCCGCCGTCCACACGCCCTGCATATCCGCGATAGTCGTGATATTCGGCTGTCATGGGGCGAATGACGTATTGAACCGGAAATCGGGCATCGGTGAAATTTTGGTCGCGCGAAATGTCGATATTTTCCAAAATATTCATCAAAGTCGGTCCTGTGAACCAATTCATGTTTTTCGATTCTTCCACCACATTATCGCCGTTCAGTGCACTTATCGGTACGAAAAGAATTTCTTGTACATCGAATTTTTTCTCAAATTCCAAGAATCTGGTTTTTATTTTATTGTAAACATCTTCGCTGTAATCGACCAAGTCCATTTTATTGATACACACAACTAAGTGCGGAATTTTCAGAAGAGATGCGATGTAAGCATGTCGCAGGGTTTGCTCGATAACGCCGTGCCGGGCATCAATCAAAATCAACGCCAAATTTGCGGTCGATGCGCCGGTTACCATATTTCTTGTATATTGAATATGACCGGGCGTGTCGGCAATAATGAATTTTCGCTTCGGCGTGGCAAAATATCGGTAGGCAACGTCAATCGTGATTCCTTGTTCTCGTTCGGCACGCAATCCGTCGGTGAGTAAAGCTAAATTGACGTGTTCTTCGCCTTTTTTCTTGCTGCTCAGCTCGATTGCTTCCATTTGGTCTTCAAAAATCGACTTACTGTCGTAAAGCAAACGCCCGATGAGTGTGCTTTTTCCGTCGTCAACGCTTCCGGCTGTTGTAAACCGAAGCAGCTGCATATCTAAATATCCTTTTGTTGTTTCCACTTTGTTAATTGTTAATTGTTAATTGTTAATTATTAAGAATTTGGTAATTTTTACTGCCATTAACCATTCATAATTAACCATTAATCATTATTAAAAATATCCTTCTTTTTTTCTGTCTTCCATAGCGGCTTCGGAGCGTTTGTCGTCGGCACGTCCGCCGCGTTCGGTGATACGAGAAGCGGCAATTTCGTCGATAATATCTAATAAGTTATCGGCTTTCGAAAGCGTAACTCCGGTGCACGTAATATCACCAATGGTGCGGCATCGAACGTCTTTTTCTACAATCACTTCGCTGTCTTTCAATTGCATGCAGTCATCAACTGCCAGCCACTGTCCGTCTCGAAAAAAAACTTTTCGTTTGTGTGTGTAATATAAATTTGGAATTTCGATATTTTCCATCAAAATAT
>DYMH01000140.1 GCA_020721645.1 Draconibacterium orientale | reverse complement strand
TCAGTGTTTTCTGCAAAAATAAATATTATTTATGTAATTAAGTCTATTTTTTTTTATGTTTTGTGAATTTTGTTTATTTTTTAGAAAACCTCTTTTCGTTACAAATTATTGAAAATTAACTATATTTCCAAATCATTGATTATTTTTCAAAGACATTTAATTTGAATTTCTTCGATAAATCGTTAGTAAATAACTCAATACGTTCGTTTTTATAGGTTTTTTGGATAAGTTGATTTTGTTCAAAAACCAAGAAGGTGAAATTAATAATCCAATCGCCGATATTTGCACAAATTGCTTTTTCGTTCAAATCTACAATGTACGGAATGTGTCGGTGTCCGAAGATAAAAATATCAACATTTTTAGTCAGCAATATTTCTTCGGCATGGAGAAGTAAAAGTTCTTTATCGCGACCTACGAAAAAATATTCTTTTTCATTTTTTCTTCTTGTCTGCGACCAAAAATAAGCCAATCGGAATGCCAAATTGGGGTGTAATTTTGAAAACAGCCACTGCATCGGGCGATTTGTAAAGATTTTTTTTAAAAATTTATAGGTTTTATCGCCCGGACCCAGACCGTCGCCGTGTGCGATAAAGAATTTTTTGTTTCCGATAGTGGTTTCAAATTCGCCGAAATGTAATATCACACTCAATTCTTCGGGCAAATAATTTTTCATCCAAATATCGTGATTCCCGGTAAAAAAATGTACTGCGATACCAACATCTGTCAATTCGGCAATTTTGCCCAAAAAACGGGTGTAACCACGCGGAACAACATATCGATATTCCCACCAAAAATCGAAAATATCTCCCACAAAATAAATGGTTTCGGCATCGGTTTTTATTTCATCTAAACAGCGGACGAGCTTTTTTTCGCGTTGCAAACTTAGCTTGGCATTAGGCAAACCAAGATGAATATCAGAAAAAAAATATGTTTTTTTTGTCAAAATTTGAAAATTTGAAAATTAGAAATTAGGATATGTGGAAATTTGGAAATGATAAACAAATATAGAGTAATTTTCAAATCAGAAATCATCACATCAACACATCAAAATAATTATCACATCAAAAAAAATTACCTGTCTTTAAAAAGATAAGTATCTTTCAGAAACTCGACCCGAAAAGTGCGATGTGTTTGGTCGAAAAGTTCGCAGCCTTTTTGCAATTGTTTCCAAAACGATTTCCACTCTTCCGGACTTAGATGAGAATCAGCTTCGTGCGAATATTTATCAATCAATTCATCAGTGAAACGGAAAGGGAATATATGAACATCGACAGCCCCAAATTTTTGGCGGTCGTGATACAAAGCTGCAAGAAAAACCGGAAGAAAAATGTTGTTTTTAAATGAAATGCAACCTGCCGTAACGCAATTTCCGTGAATGCAGATGGCACTTCCCGGACTAGTTTGCGGCGAAAGAAATTTTGTTGTTCGGCGTTGGTCAATCGATGTCGGATAATCGAGACACAAACGAAAGGATGCCCCCTTGTTGCATTGTCCGAAATTGTTGATGTCCGAAGTATTGAGTTTTATCCACATAAAATTGTATTGACTTCCATACAAAATTTTGTCTTTAAAGAATCCTTCGGGTGTTTTGCCGTCGCCTTCTTTGAGTTTGGTTCCGGGCTCGTTGTCGGCGGCACAAACCGGAAGCAAAGCCAAAAGCCTGAGCGAGTCGTTTGGTGCGTTGCCCGCCCAAATTTCAAATTGCGATTCGAGTTTAAAAAAACGAAATAAAACAAATTTCGGTGGATATTGTAAGCCGATTTCCGCACACCGGTTCCGAAACGATTTGCCGATAAGCTGTTCGAGACGTTTTTTTATAAACGCAGGTGATTTTTCGGCTTCCGTTTTTTTTATTTCGGCAATGGTATCAATGGTAAATTCGGTATAAGTTTCTTGATTCATAGATTTTCCCGAGTGTTCATTTGTTTGGGCATAGTTGCACGAAAATTGAGTAATAAACACAATCAAAAACCAGACCTTAATGTTATTGTTAAGTTTTGAAACCATGTGTAAAATATTTAAAATAAGTAATATAGATACTGTTAAGTAATGGTTAATTATTAATTATTAATTGTTAATTGTTAATTGTTAATTGTTAATGAAATAATAATTTGATTTTGATAAGAATACGGACTTTTTAATATACAAATAAATCTGTCCGATTACTTATTTGAATTTTCTGTTTTATACTAAAAACGGTTAATTTGTTTACTTTTAGATGTTTATAAGTATTTAATATTCAATACAATCAACACATCGTCACATCAAATAATCAACCAATCAGAGTATAGTATATCACTTCTTCATGTGTCCTTGTCGCTCGCCTTTCCCTCTACGCTGCATACGACCTTGTTTTTCTAACAAACGCAGTTCTTTTTCCATTTCGCGTTTCAAGCGTTGGTCGTTTTTGGCTTTCATTCGATTTTTCTTTTTTTGTTTGTCTATCATCAATTTAAACATTTTTTTATTGATTTTCAACGAACGTTTAGCTTGATTATTTTTCAGTCCGAGAGTTGAAAATGCACCTGTAATGAGCGATTGTGTCCACAGGTGATAAACGGGTTTGTAGGGTAATTTGTCGATGGAGATGATTCCTTCTTTAATTTTCGGATTGTTCCCTTTTGTTGGATTATCGGAAGGCAGAACAGCTCCGGCTAAGGCAGACAGAAAGCTCTTTTTGGTACCTGTGGTATCAATAATGGTCATTTTCAAATCGGAATAATAGAAGTTCATTACACCTTCGGCATGTGTCGGCAAAGCTTTTACGCTGAAATTCAATGTGTTTGCGGTGCCTTGATTGATTGAGATGAAAGTTGTATTGACCAAAATCGGGTTTAAAATTTTAAGGTCGAAAGTATCCATGGAGCCGGCGTATAAATATTCCTGCGGATTGCGAAGAGGAAATCGAAAAGTAACATTAAGCGGAGCTTGCCCCATAAGCATACCTCTCATATTCAAGCGTATGTATTTTCGAGTTTCAAAAAGACTTGTGTCGTTGGTTATATTTGAAATGCCGGCATTGATATTTTCGATTGAAACAATGCCTGTTTTTTCGCTTTTGATGCTGTTTTGTTCGGAATAAAAATTAGCATCAATCAAGTTTATGGAATCGACAGTGAAAAGATTTTTTGAAAGTTTTAAATAGTCGAGTGGAAATTTTGGTCTTAAAGTAGTATCTTCGGGTAATTGCTTGTCTTTAAAAATTCTAAAATTCAATCCTTCAACATCAATTTTGCCTATTTTTAATCCGCCGGTTTCAATAAGTTTCGGAATATCGACATTTTTTGCGGTTATCCTGTCGGTTTTCAAAAACATCATACCTTTCTGGAAATTATTGTTACGCATCGCAAATTCTACCCTGTTGCAGGTTGGATTCAGGTTGAAACTTTCGACACTCAGTGTTTTATTTCCTGTCGAAATCCGAATGGTATCCAATTGTGCACGATACAAACTATCCATGAGCAGAGTTTGGAAATTTCCCAAATTCAACGAAATATCATCTGCCAAAAACATTCGTTGGGCTTGCCGGGATTTGAGCGAATCGGTATCGAAATCGCTAATAATTCCCGAAATAGTAAATTTTCGGGCAACGTGTTGTGACGTATCGCAAAGATTTTTGTACGAAATTTTGCTTCCGTTGATCCGAATGGTGTCTATCGAAAGATTCTTGATTTTACGAGTAATTTTTTGGCGTATAAGTTCTTGTGTTTGTGCGAGTGTTTTTTTATTTTGGGGCTCGGCGGTTTTTAAAATATCAAGTTGTATATCTTGCAAATCGACACTTTTGATATTCATTGTTTTGGTTCGAATAAATTCGATAAAATTCAAATGATTTGCAATGAGTGAAGGGGCTGTAATTTGAAAAAACATGGTTTTCTCAGGCAGCAAATTTTTTGAATTTTTAATAAATAAACTATCATATCGTAGTTTGAAATTTTTAGCGGCTATTTGTTCGTCCTGCAAAGAAACATCAATCGTATCGGCTTCGATGCGATATATACTGTCGGGCAAAGAAAATGTGAAATTTGTGAAACGGAGCAGCGTTTTATCGCTCGTAAAAGGCAGTTCGTTTTCTGTTTTGAGGGTATCGATGAATAGATTCTCGCAGTGGACATTAAATCCTGTTTGCGAGAATACAACAGATTTTTGGTCGCTTGCATGTTTTAATTTCAAGCTTCCCTTTGTAATATCTATTTTGTTTATTGATAATGATTTAAAACCAAAATTTTGTTTCTTTGTCGGAGTTTTTTGCATTGAGTTCTGTTGGGATAATTCATTTTTTTTCCCTCCGAATACAACGTTAACAATCGGTTTATCAGCACTCAGGCTCTTAACTTCTAATTTTTTATCGTTTAAAAATTTTTCAAAATTAATTCCCTTAATAAAAATTTTGGGAATCAAGACCGAAACGGCTTTACCGGAATTAAGCGAATCGGAAGGTGTACTAAGCGGAATAATTTTCACAAACGAGGCATTTAAAGCCGAATCGGAACTGTTATACACCGCTTTTTTCAGTATAAATGTACTTTTATTTCCTTGCATTACGGTCGAAAAATCGGATATTTCGACATGGATGTTATCCGAAAAAAGAAATTTCGGATTTATTTGCGAACTGTCGGTTTTAAGAAAAAAGTGATTGGATTTTGCCGAAATTTTTGTGTTAAAAGATGAAATCTTCGCACCAAAACTGTCCACTCGCGAAAAGGACAAAAAACCGCTGTCGAGCAAAATGGTATTGACATTGATATAGTTTAATTTCCCTTTTAAAAGCCGTATGATGATATTTTTATAATTTTCGTTTTCGACCGTATCCACCGGAATATCGGGAGATAAAGTCGAAATTTTTAGACTGTCGCCATACAAGTCGTATGGTAACAATTGATTGTTAGTTGATTTATTTTCAAAATTATACGGATACTTTACAATTTGAATTTTTGGTTTTTTGATGATTATTTGATTTCCGACAAACTGTTTGTTGAACAAAATATTTTTAATATCGCTTTGAAGCAGGGTTAATTTATCGACAGACAGAGAAATTACGGCATTCTTGTGATAATTCATCAATAAATCTGTATGTATATCATTTGTTATAGGGCTAAAATTGATATTTTCGACTGTTACTTCTGATTTTTTTGAAGAGAGCACTAGTTTTCCGACTTGCAGCGAATGAAAATCGTTAGATGATTTCATCGAATAATCCGAAACCATGAGTTCAAAATCACGGGCATAAAACAGTCGGTCTGAGTTTTTTGCGGTAGATTCATCAATTTTAAATTGATTGAGGGTTAATGTAAGATTTCCCTTATAATAAGAAGGTTTTTCGAATATCGAATAATCGGTGAAATCGATACTTCCGTTTCTGAAAAATATTTTTTCTATTTCGACACTGTTCACATAATTCGATACCAAATCGTAAATAAGCGAAGCACTGTGATTATTTTTGCTTTTTTTTGTTGATTTTTCAATTTTAGCATCGGCATTTTCTACTTTCACTTGTGCAATTTCGAGTTTTCCGGTGTTATAAACTTTAATAAAATCGACACCTTCGACCGAAAATTTCGGAATTGTCATCATGATTTTGGTCAGCTGTCCATCGGATTTAAACGATGAAATTTCGGTATTTTGGGCAGTAATACTATTTTTTGCAGATGAAAGCGTAAATTTTTCGGTTTTTAAAAGATGCGTTTTGTCTGCAATTTTCATTTGAAATCCACTAACATCCAAAGCAATATTATCAGAGTAAAAGATTTTCTTTTTCCGAAGATACGACAGCGAATCTAAAATAAAATGATCCAATGACATCGAAAAATCGGATATTGAATAGCTTGCCCGGGTTTCATTTTTCGATTCCTTCATGCGGAAATTCGCATTTTTGAAATTAAAATTTTGTATTGATAAGGAATTTATTTTACCCTGAATCAAATTGTAAATATCCCGATAATCGGTGGGTGAAACTCTTTTATTGGGTGATTTTTTTTGCCCCGCCGGGATAATCAGCGAAATTGATGCCGAATCTATTGTGATGTCTTTTACAAAAATATCTTTACTGAACCAAGCACTGAACATATCCACACCGCGAACAAAAATATTGGGCACTTCGATGTCGTATCTGCTTGGCTGTTTGGTGTTTGATAGATTTTCGGAAATTGGTTTGAAGCTCACTCCCGAAATTAATATAACAGAATCAACACTCGAAATTCGTACATCGTGAGCCCGTATTTCGTGAATTTGGTCGTTAAGGGCTAAACGATAATTTCGTATTCTCAGCGAATAGGTTTCCGAATAGAACAATTTTCGATTGTATCGAAAACTATTTTCATCTAAAACAAATTGTTTTAATACAAGACTGACCTTTTCGACATTTGTTTTCGTTTGTTTTGATTCGGTTGAAATCGAAAAATCGAAAACGCCATCGTTTACCTTTATTTGCTTCACTTTTACAACAGAAAAAAAAGGTTTTATCGAAGCGTATAAATCTTGATGAACGGCATCGTATTTTTTTTTGCTTGTTTTATTATTTTTGGGCAATGCTGCTAAACTGATTGTTGGGCGAGTGATTACAAGGGATTTAAGATTGAGTTCTCGTTTCCGAAGATATTTCAAAAATTTGAAACCTTTCAGAGTCAATTTCTCGAATTTGATATTATACAAGCCTGTTTGAATCTGCCCGTCTTTGACTCGATATTTATAAACTGCGGTATCCGGAGTGAGACTGAATTTTTTTATTTGAATCTTACGAGAAATTAATTCTATACTAATATGTTCAAAATCTGCCGAATACATACCATTGCTTTGTATTGCAATGTACGATTGCAAAGCTCCGGAAAGTAAAGGTGTACCAAAAAAACGTAAAGATAATTCGACAAACAGCCAAAGACTGACAAAAACCAATGTCATTTTTAAAAGCCCTTTTATAAGACTTTTAATAAATTTCTCGGCATGTTTTTGTATCTTTTTTCTCATCGATAAGGTGTTCTCGCAGAATCTATTTTATTAAAAAATTCGTCATATTTTAAATTTTTCAGAGATAAATTCAATTCCGACATTTTCATGTTTATATTTAAGGTATCTATCTGTTTATTTATCAATTTAAAATCCTCATGTTCGATGAGTGAACTCAAATCTTCTCCATGATTTTCAAACAGTTCTATTACGTGAACAATGTCGAAATCATCGATATTTTTTGCCGGTTGATATCCTATTTTTTCCTGTTTATCGAGCAAAACCCGCGACAACGCTCCGGCTTTTACCAAGCGGTCCAAAACAATTTGTACGGTATGTTGCGGCAATTTTACATCATCGGCTATTTCGGTCAAAGTTGGGGCTTTTTTCCCATTAACAAACTCATTGATAATTATTTTCATTAAAAAAACAGCCATTTTTTTTAAATATGAAATACTTAAATGTTTATCGCGTTCGGCACTGCCTTTGACACGAACACTCTGAACAGCATACGATATTTCACAACCCAATAGAACCACAAACCAGCTGATTTGCAACCAAATCAGAAACAAAGGCAAAGCAGCGAAACTGCCGTAAATTGCACTGGTTCGTGTGGCATTGGTTTGAAAAAGTATGTAAAGATTTTGAAATGCCTGAAACATTGAACCTGCAATGATACCTCCGATAATTGCCGATTTGAAATTAACTTTTGTGTTTGGCATCACCATGTATATAATTGTAAATAGCAACCAAACAATTATATACGGAAATAAATTTGCGATTTTACCAACCCAAGGCACTACGATGCTAAATAGCGAACTGTTATTAGTTGAAGAAATATGAGAAGCTAAAAATACACTCGTACTGCTCGATAATATAATAAAAAGCGGTGCTATGAGTATAATTGCAAAATAATCGGTAAATTTTCGTGCATAAGTTCGGGCTTTTGTAACGTCCCAAATGGAATTGAATGCACTTTCGATATTCATCATCAATTTCATCACCGACCACAGCAAAAGAGCCAATCCAACGCCTGCCACCACGCCGCCTTTTGCCGAATCGAGCATGCTGCGAGTGAATGACAGCATGTACTGCATGACTTCTTTTTGGCTGTCGAAATTTTTTATGATTTCTTTTTCCAAAACTTCGTCTAAACCAAAACCTTTTGCAATGCCAAAACCCAAAGCCAAAACAGGAACAATCGACAGCAACGAAAAATACGTTAATGCCGAGGCTCGTACATTCAGTTTGTCTTCTTTAAAACTTTTAACTGCCAAATCCAAAATACGAAGCAGTTTGATTAAACTTCTTTCGACAGCTGTTTTTGATCTTAAATCGACTTTCCACAGCTCAAAGCCCAAAAATTTTGTAATTCGTGTGATAAGGTCTTTTATCTTTATTTTTTTCATAATCAAGATGTAATTCTTAATTTCTAAATATTTTATCGAGTATATCGAATTTTGATTTAAAAAATTTGGTTTAAAATTAAGATTTTTATTGTAATTTGCATAAAAGAAAACGAATTAATCACCAAAAGTAACGATACTTAATAAAACATCAAATTATCAAATTAAATCATTCAAATGAATCCTAAATATTTAATCTCACAATTTTTTGTTGTTTTTGCTCTGTTTTTCCATACCGGATACTCGCGAACGATAACCGGAATTGTGAGTCAAATAGGCGGCGGAAATATTGCCGGAGCTTCGGTTACGGCAAAAGAAGTAAGCTCGGTTTTCACACTCACCGACACCGAAGGAAATTTCATCATTGATTTGCCGGAAGAAGTTAAACATCTTATATTTACGTATTCGCATATGGAGACTCAGGAGATTGAAATGGGCAATCAAACAAAGTTTGATGTTGTGTTAATTCCTTCAAATTTCCCAAAGTTTAGAATCGGATTTGGATTATCACTCGGAGGTGCAAAAACAACTGTCAGTTCGCCTGAAAATGCAACTAATGACACGGCTGTTGAAGTAAAATTAACACCTTTTTCACTTCATGCCGATTTTTCGTATAATTTTAATAAAATATTCAATTTGCAAAGTATACTCGAAGCCGATTTCAATGCCTTGAAGTATACAAATGAAGCAACCGGAGCAAGCGAAACAGGGATTTTGAAACGCATGATTTTTTCGGTTATGTTCAATTACAATCAGCGATTCAATCATACGGCTCGCAGTTCTGTCTTTTTAGGAATTGGTCCGCAGTTTCAAAATTTTTCGGTTTTCAACATTTCAACCGTAGGATTCCGACTCCAAACAGGCATTAGCCTGAACAATTACGGTTTTAACACAAAAATCTACTTTGCAGTAGATGTTGCAAACGGAAAAATCAACGGTTTGCAAGATGTCGAAGGTTATCAATTCAGTTACGTGAGTTCGAGATTGGGGATTGTGTTTAATTTTTAAGTTCCGGAATCAATAAAGAGTTCGGTATAAAAAGCTGAATTTATAAAATCAAAGCCGCAAGGCGATTTTCTAATTAACTGTAAAACAGTTTTTTGTGATTTGATAATTTTGCAAATATAATCGCCATGCGGCTTATTATACCGGACTCAATAAATATAATAAAAGTAGTTAGTATTTAGTAATGCGAATCAAAGGTTGAAAAAAATCGTAAAATATTCTGAATAAATCTTTTAGGTTTTATTCAAAAT
>DYMH01000139.1:6584-9609 GCA_020721645.1 Draconibacterium orientale | reverse complement strand
TATTTTTTAATATTTAAAAATACGTTTAATACATCGAAACTCCAAAAGGTGCCCAAGGATAAAAAATAAGATACTATTTTGAAAAAAAAATATTTTTTTTCAGCCTTCTTTTTTTACTTTTGTCGCCGATTTGCAAATCAAAAATTTTTATTTTATTAATGTCTAAAATTATAAAATCATGTTGAAAAATGTATTCAAAACAGGGGGGGGGCGTTGTTAGGGCGGCGTTTATTTCCGCAGTAGTCTTATCTTCAGCCTGTTCAAAAGAGAACTTGGTTTCGGACAGTAAAGTTCAAAACACGCAGGCAATAGAAAAAACACAGTTATTTGCACAACCGACGGTTGAAAACGGTGTTTTGGTATTTACCGATGAGCAACAATTTCAAACCCTTGCCGCAGAGTTGGAAACCTACAACGAAAACCAACTAAACACTTGGTCAAAAACAATTGGTTACAAACCATTGCAAAGTAAAATTTACAAAGTTTTTCACGAAATTGAAAAACAAGATACATTGAATCCTTCGGAATCCGACAACTTTAATGCGATGAATCAACTTCTGGCTGCAAATTCCACAATTGCACGAATAGAAACCGATGAAGCCGGCGAACAACGCATTGTTCCCATTGTAGATGATACACACTACGGAAATCTGTTGAACGAAAATGCGGTAGCGATTATCGGCGACAAGGCAATAAAAATAATCGACAACTACAAAATTACCGCACCCAAAGCCGATGTCGGATTGTTGGCAAAAACAACTTCTGTTGAAAATGCAAAAGCGTGGGAAGTGGTGCAGTATAAAAATGTTGTTTCTGATAATAAAGGCGGATATGGAAATGAAATCCAAGAATCAACTAAAAAAGATCCCCGATGGTGCAATAATGACAGACGGGTTTTTTGCAATATTCAAGTTCATTCAGGTCCTGGAACAAACCCCAGTAGATATAGGTATGAATTCAAATATCGAATAACAGGCGAAAGAAAAAGTGCATCTTGTATATGGTATCATTATAACACAGGTCTGCAAACACAAAATACTTGGGCTAATATTCATTTTATCGACAGGGATTGGGACACAACATTACCCGCCAAAAGCTCAAATGGCGATGTTTGGGAACTTTTAGCAAATAAATATTCTCAGGATATGATAAGTAGTACAAATCCATTATTCACTTGTTATTTTTCTCAAGTACACGCAGAATATAAAAGCACCGGGGTACCTTGGTGGGGCATTCTCGAACGGCTTTAAGCAATAAAAACTACAAAAAGAACAAACAGAAATTCATCTGTTTGTTTTTCTATATTTTGCGGTAAATCATTAATCTAATATTTTATGTCTAA
Organism: Draconibacterium orientale; assembly: GCA_020721645.1. Taxonomy (GTDB): domain Bacteria; phylum Bacteroidota; class Bacteroidia; order Bacteroidales; family JAADGE01; genus DYMH01. The sequence goes on along the minus strand of DYMH01000139.1, from coordinate 8,267 downwards.
AAGAATATTTACAACCCTTATGTTCACGTTTTTAGCTTTTAATTCCTTTTCACAATTCAAATTAGGCGTTCAGGCAAGTGCGGGGATAAACAATGTTAAAATTGAAAGTTTATTAAATAAAATATTTTTAAATTACTGGGACTACGATGGTAACTGGGAGAGTTATTCAAATTTACCCTGTTACAAAGTTGGTATTAATGCTCAATACAGTCTTTCTGAAAAATACAAATTAAACTCCTCAGTTGAGTTTATGGATAAAAGAATCAAAATGCACTATTATTTTGATACACAGACAGATAAATTGGATTATTTTTATTTACGAAACAATTATAATATTGAAAAAGCAATTGGAAAAAGATTCTTTTTTTCGACAGGTTTTACCTTAAATTATCTCATTTTAATAAAAACGCACAATCCGTATACCGTAATAGGCGACTATAATACAAATCTTAAAAAATTTAATTTAAGTTTATACGAAAATCTTGGTTGTCATTTAAGTAAAAACCTAAAACTTGTCTTAGATGCAGAATATGATCTTACACCCTTTAATTCCATAACAGAAGGAAATGAACATTACAAATTCCGCTTCTACAACTTCAATTTAGGTTTTCGGTATTATTTTTATGAGAAACCAAGTAAAAAGTAATGTTATCAAACAAAAGAAATAGCAGATAACAATTTGGTTTTATTTTCGTTATTGTTGGAAAAATATGTTAAAAAATGAATGCTGTTAAGAGATTGTTTTATAGTTTGATATTCATGTTTTTGTTTTTAAATTCTCGGGCTCAATTTAAAATAGGTTTTAATATTAGCGGCGGTATAAACGGGACACAAGTTAACAGTCTTTTTAACAAAATAGTCTTAAATTATATAGATTATCTGGGTTATGGCTCATCTTATACGATGTTGCCATGTTATAGAGCAGGTATAATCGTGCATAAAAATCTTTCCGAAAAATTCAAATTAAGAAGTGGGGCAGAATATATGAATAAAAGAATACGACTATACTCTGCCGGCAAGATGGTTTCGACTGATGTAGATTATCATTATGTGAGGAATCAATTTAATTTAGAAAAAAAAATTTCAGCACACTTGTTTATTATGACAGGGATTAGCATTAATTATTTGATTCATACTGAAATAAAAGAAACATGGATGCAAATTTTTATTAAAAAAGAATGTATTAACCCGGTTAATTTATCGGCAAATGCCGGTATCGGATATAAAATAGGTGAAAAATTTAATATTGTATTAGATGCAGAATACGATATTACACCATATTACAAGGTTACCGAGTATGATCACTATAAGTACAAATTCCGCTTCTACAACCTGAATTTAGGTTTTCAGTATTATTTTTACGAAAAGCCAAGTAAAAAGTAATGTTATCTCCCAAAAGAATAAACAGAAAAATAATTTGGTTGTACTTTCGTTATTGTTTGAAAAATAGATAATAGAATGAATATTGTTATGAGATTGTTTTATAGTTTGATTTTCATGTTTTTGGCTTTAAATTCTCGAACATATCCTCACAGGCTCTGCCTGTGGAACAAGCAACATTTGTAAATTGGAAAACAAGGCAGAGCCTTGAAAAATAGAAACGACTTAGGCAGAGCCTAAGCCGAACGGAAAAATAGAAACGACTTAGGCAGAGCCTAAGCCGAACGGAAAAATAGAAACGAC
>DYMH01000139.1:0-6484 GCA_020721645.1 Draconibacterium orientale | reverse complement strand
GAAAAATAGAAACGACTTAGGCAGAGCCTAAGCCGAACGGAAAAATAGAAACGACTTAGGCAGAGCCTAAGCCGAACAAAACCGAACAAAATACAAATCGAACATTATGTCGACAGGTTACAAAATATCGGATCAAGATGGAGTGTATTTTCTGACGTTTCAAATTGTTGAATGGGTTGATATTTTCACCCGAAAAATATATCGTGATATTGCCGTTGAAAGTTTTCAATATTGTCAAAAGAACAAAGGCTTAGAACTATTTGCTTATGTCATCATGTCGAATCACATTCATTTTATTGCAAGAAGTGAAACCGGCGATTTGAGCGGGATAATTCGCGATTTTAAAAGTTTTACAAGTAAAAAATTCTTAGAAATTTTAGATGACAAAATTGAAAGTCGAAGCCCTTGGATGAGAATGGTATTTGAATATCACGGAAAATTTAAAAACAAACAATTAAATCAAGTGTGGACGCACGAAAATCACGCCGAAGCAATTACAGGACAAAAATTTTTGGAACAAAAGATAAATTACATTCACAACAACCCGGTTCGTGCAGGTATTGTTTCAAAACCGGAAGATTATTTGTTTTCAAGTGCCGGAAATTATGCCGGACTTGATGCTGTTTTAGAAGTTATTCTTGTCGATTTCTTATGGAAAACAGTTTAATGTTCGTCACGTTAGCCGGCATGTTCGGCATCGCGTTCGGCTTAGGCTCTGCCTAAGTCGAAAATATCCTTACAGGCTCTGCCTGTGGAACATGCAACATTTGTAAATTGAAAAACAAGGCAGAGCCTTGTAAGATAGAAACGACTTAGGCAGAGCCTAAGCCGAACAGAAAATTGAAAAGACAAGGCTGAGCCTTGAAAGATAGAAACGACTTAGGCGGAGCCTAAGCCGAACGAAAAAATTGAAAAAACAAGGCAGGCCTAAGTCGAAAGTCGTTTTAAAATATTTTACACCATTAAAACAAACACTGTTGAAACTGAAATACTTAATTTATTTCATTATTGTTTTATTTTCTATTGAAAATGCTGATGCCCAAAAAATATTACTGAACGGATATTTGAAAAGCCAAACAAGCGGCGAACCTGCAATGTTCGCAAATTGTTACGAAACAGCGACAAAAACATTCACCGTTTCCAACGAAACCGGTTTTTTCAGTCTGAAACTAAATGCAGGGAAAAACACCGTTATAATTGCACACAGTGGATATTTGTCTGATACTTTGCACTTGTTTTTGAGAAAAGATACAACTATTGTTCACCTGATGCACGAACTCAGTTTGGACGAAATTGTTGTTCGCCCCAAAGAAAGTTCGTTCGTAGAACAAAACATGAACGGAAAAATATCGCTTTCGCCAGTATTGATTCTGAAATTGCCTACTTTTGCCGGCGAAACCGATATTATAAAGGCAATTACATTTTTGCCCGGTGTGAGCGGCAGCAATCGAGGATTTTCAAATCTCTATGTTCGCGGCGGCGGGCGACAAAACAATTTGATTTTGTTCGACGATGCTTCGGTTTACAATTCCAACCATGTTTTCGGCTTGCTTTCGGTTTTCAACACCGATGTTGTAAGCCAAATCGATTTTTATAAAAGCGATTTTCCTGCACGCTACGGAGGCGTAACATCTTCGGTACTCGATTTATACACAAAAGACGGAAATCAGACCAAATACAAAGCCACTTTGCAATTGGGCGTTTTGTTCTCGAAACTGCTTGTCGAAGGTCCGATTGTTAAAAACAAAACATCTTTCTTGTTTGCCGCACGCGGTTCGTACATCAATATTTTTCTGTGGCCCCTGCGAAAAATGTATAAAGAAGGAGCACAGTACATTTCGGCTCCCGACTATCGTTTTTTCGACATCAACGCAAAAATAACGCACACTTTTGCAAATTCCCGCAAACTTTATGTCAGCTTTTTCACAGGAAACGACCGTTTCGATGTTTACGACAGAGCGGAAGATTCGGGTGGAAAATACAATTCAATCGTTAAAAATAGATTCCGAAACTCCAGTGTATCATTCGGTTACAAAGCAAATATTTACAAAAACTTGTTTACGAGCACGGCACTCGTTTATTCAAAATACTCGAATCTCGTTTCGATGTTCGATGATATTGCCTCGCAAACAGAAACATTTCAACGAAACGAAAAAACAATGACTTCGGTCGAAAATATCAGTCTAAAAAATAATTACGAATTTACGTTTCTGAAAAACCATTTTCTGCGATTCGGAATAAAACTCACGACACACTTTGTACAACCGGGTATTTACAGCCTTTCCCGCACCGATTCGGTATCCGTAGCGGATACTGTTACCGGGAATTTTAAGAAACTTACGGCATTCGAGAACATTATTTTTTTTGAAGATGAATACCGTTTAAGCAAGCGTTTTACAGTGTATGCAGGCGTTCGAGGCGTTCAATATATCAATAAAACAACACAATTCGTTGTAGAACCGCGAGTTTCGATTCGGTTTAAAATTGCGGAATCGCTTTCCGTTAAAGCCGGATACACCGAAATGAGCCAGTGGATTCATGTTTTGGTAAACAATTCGCAACGCAACGGCGGCGAAATGTGGTTGCCGACCGAAAAAAAATTGCCGTCCGAAAAATCGACACAATATAATTTCGGTATTTTTTCCGATTTTCAGTCTCTCGATTTAGACTTTTCGTTGGAAACATACTATAAAACGCAATCGAATTTGCTTTATTATAATTTCAACGAGTCGGCATTTCAACTTTATACCGATTATGATGATAAAATCTATAAAAACGGTACGGGCGAAAGTTACGGCATCGAATTTTCAGCGAGAAAACAAAGTGAAAAATTTCAAGTGATGCTGGCTTACACCTTATCGTGGAATTGGGTTGTGTTTCGGGAACTTAATTTTGGAAACAGATTTCATTCAAACCAAGACTCTCGCCACGATTTGAACCTCATTTTTCAATTGGACATCAACCGGAAAAATGCCGTTGCCGCAAATTTTACACTCACATCGGGTGCCCCCATTACATTGCCTGTCGGATATTCGGGCACAAATCAATTTTTGCCTCACTACAATGTTTATTCCGGCATTAACAACAGAACACTGCCGCTGTATCATCGTTTGGATTTATCTTACACGCGAACGTTTGAGAAAAAAGGGCGAAAACGCGAATTTCATATCAATCTGTACAATGCCTATGCACGCCAAAATCCTGTTTATATCTATTACCTGAATAATAAAGCGTATAAAGTTGCCACAAGTTCCATAATCCCAAGTATCAGTTATGTTTGGTATCTCTAAAAATACAGTATTTTTTCTTCTGATTTCGATATTTTTCGTATCCTGCGAAATGGTTTCGGAATTTCGATACGATGATAAATTCACCGAACCCAAATTGCTGATTCACGGTTTTTTAAATCAAGGCGGAATCAAAGTTCAAATTTCGCACACCGTTTCGCCTTTGCATACCGATGCCTCGGATACGGTTCGTAATGCTGTTGTCAAACTTTTTGAAAACAATGTTTTTTCTATGAATTTGATTGAAAAACAAATCGGATATTTTGAAACTCCTGCGGATTTTATTCCCGTTTCAAATTCCGAATACACTTTATATGTAGAAGCTCCCGGTTTTGAAACAGCATCTTCGACACCGCAAAAACTCAACCGAAAAGTGGTTTTTGATACCTGTTACTTCACCGATACCATACGGGAAACATGGGGAAGAAATGTTGTTTACGCATTTAGCGATGCCTACGATGAACAAAACTCTTATTTTGTTGATTATTACACTTATATCAACGGCGGAATTAATAAAAATTCAGGCAATCTGCTTATTAATCCCTTATCGGCTTTTGATGATTTTGAATTTAACGGCACAAAAATTTATCAAAGTCAATACATCAGTACTATTCTCGTGCGAGGCGAAAATGATTACGCTTATGCCGATTCCGTAAAATTGTTTCTCTATTCCTTTTCTCCCGATTTGAAAACCTTTTGCGAAAGTATGCAAGAATACGATGCCACGCGCGAAAGCCCGATGTACGACCAACCATCACCCGTTTACTCGAACATCAAAGGCGGTTTCGGAATTTTTGCTTCTTTTTCGGTGGACAGTGTTACGCTTTATTAACAAATTATTGCCTTTACCAACTTTGTTTAGTGTTTAGTTGAAATCTACGATTGTTCTGTCGGATTCTCTGTTTTTTGAGCTGGGTAAAGTGAAACTGAAAGAACTTCCCTTTCCGGGCATACTTGAAACGCTGATTGTCCCCGAATTTTTTTCAACAAATTCGCGGCATAAAATCAATCCCAAGCCGGCTCCTTTTTCGTTGTTGGTTCCCGGATTCACAACTTTTTCATCAATTTTAAAGAGTTTCTGAATATCTTCCGAAGAAATCCCAACACCGGAATCATGTATTGAAATTTTCAGTAATCCGTTGGGATTTTCCGTTTTAATTAAAATATTGCCTTCGGTAGGTGTATATTTTATGGCGTTGTCCAATAAGTTACGAACAACAGTGTCTATCATATTGAAATCAGCATACGCGGTGTTTATTTTTGATAAATTCGTTGCAACAGACACTTTTTTCAGATTGATTCCGGATTTTATAAGTTCGATATTATTTTCGATAATTTGCTTTAAATCAATTTGTTTTGGTTCAAAATTCATGTGTCCTGTTTGAGATTGCGACCATATCAACAGATTTTTTAATAATTTATGCGTTTTCACAGCCGACTCCCGAATATGATTTACAAAATCTTTTATCTTGTCTCTTTCGTAATCTTCAAATTGCTCGATAAGCATTTCGGAAAAACCAATCAAAGTGTTGAACGGACTTTTTAAATCGTGGGAGATAATTGAAAAAAATTTATCTTTTGTGGCAATATTTTCGTTGAGTTTTTGCTGTGTTCTTTTGTGTAATAAAATTTCTTCGTTTAATCTATCAACGGTTGTTGTTAAATCTGCGGTTCGCACTTTTACGGTTTTTTCTAAATTTTCGCGAATGGTTTCCAATTCGATTTTCTGCAATTTCAATAATTTGTAATTGTCGCTGTGTTCCTTTGCCAAAGCCCAAAATATGACCAAGATAAAAGTAAAATTAACATAGGATGTTAATAAAACGTAGGGACGCTCGTGAATAAAAGAAAAATAATATAAATCTCGAAATCCAAGCGATAAATTAATAAGGTAAGTAATTAGGAATAAGATAGATGTTGAGTTTTTAACACGAATTGCATGCTTGAAAATGACAAGCAGAATAATCAGGTTCATCACCAGCAAATAAGGTCCTGTAATGTTATCAAAAAACCACATCACCGAATGCAAATCGTTTTGAAACATCGCAAAAATAAACATAACCAATGCCGAGTAATTAACAAATCGCAGAGCTTTCATTTTTTGGGTAAAAGCCAAAAAGAATGCAGTTAAGGTACTGCCGAAAAAAATATAAGCGGTTCGGGTAATTTTCTCTACGATATACGTATCGAAAGTATCCGGCGTAAAGACATTGTTGAAGTACGAAAAACTAACAGCAAAGTTGAAAAAAGCAAAATAAAGAAGATGTTGTTTTTTTTCGGAACTTAAAATAAATTGAAAAAGAAAATAGAAAGCAATAAGAATCGAAAATATTGCAATTGTTCTCACAAATGAAATACCCAAGGCATTCGCTGTAAACGCATATTGACGAGATGTTGTGTTATCTGTTAAAAACGGTCGGCCAAATGATGCCTCTTCGCCTTGAAGTGGATATATCTCGAATACAATATTGTTAGTCAGCGAATTAAAAAATTCTTTGGGTAACAAAACAGCTTTGGTGTAAATATTACGACTTTTATATCCGTTTTCAAACTCTCCGAATGACTGAATTAAATGCCCGTTAAAAAATATTTTGAAAGGATATTCTACCGGTTGAATCACTAAAAAACAAGATATTTTGCTTGGCAAGTCCGAAGTTTTGAATGTCGAACGAATAGTTATCATCCTGTTATTCAAAGGCTTCATGTTCGGGATTTTCTTGAAATCATAGTGCACAAAACCGGTATTATCAATTTGTTGAAGATATTTTCCCGGATCCAGATTGCTTTCGATAATATAACAATCTAAAAATAATTTATTATTCCCCTCATTTGTCTGAGTAAACGCTGATTTGTATGAAATCAAAAAAAGAAAAAAAAGTATGGTTTGAAGTTTTTTCACGAAAAATATTTTCTTAGGCAGATACGAAAGAATTTTAATAATGTTTCATAGGAATTTGTAAAATTGCATATTTTAGTTGTTTAATCAAAAATTATTCAGTTGTTTTTTTCTTATCCAAAACTCAAAAAAAAATCATCGACTTCCAATGTGGTTATCAAATAATGCGAATCAATACAAAAAAAATCATTTATGTGTTCAGTTAAAAAAAGTAGCATAGCGGTTATATATGCAAAATTATTTGTCATCTAAATAGAGTCTGTATTTAAAGTAAAAAAAGTGAAAATAAATTTGCATACAT
>DYMH01000138.1 GCA_020721645.1 Draconibacterium orientale | reverse complement strand
CAACAAGTTATGAACATCTTATTTCAATGATATACTTTATATTAACGTAGTTATCAACATTTTTTAAAATTGACAATGTTAATTCTTTAATTTAAGTTATCAACAAGTTATAAACATGTTATAAATAGCTTATTTCATTAATATACAGAATACTAACGTAGTTATCAACATTTTTTACAATTGACAATGTTAATTCTGTAAATTTAGTTTTCAAGAAGTTATCAACAAGTTATCAACATGTTATAAACAGCTTATTTCATTGATATACATCATATTAACGCAATTATCAGCATTTACACAATTGACAAAGTTAATATCGTTTTTGTAGTTTTCAACAGTTATCAATACGTTATAAACAAATTAATCTATTGATTTACAATAGATTAATTTTGTTATTGACAATTGTCATTTATATAATAATGTCGAATTTACGTGAAACGAATAATAGAATCCGTTTGAGAGCCGTTTTATTGCAATTTAACTCCCAAAACCAATATATCATCAACTTGGTCTTTGTTTCCTTTCCATTCTGAAAGGGTTTTGCTGATAATATCTTTTTGCATGCTCATCGACAGAGCACGATTTTCGAGCAACATTTCTTTAAATCGAGTTGAATTGAATTTTGTGTCTTCCAAGCCGCCGAATTGGTCCATGTACCCATCGGACATCATGTAAATTGAAGTTTTTTCGTCGTACATAAAATCGTAGGACGTAAATTCGACCACCATGTCCTCTCGAAGGGGACGTCCGCCGATTGAATGCATTCCGGCTTTCAATACTTTTAATTTATCGCCCTGAATAACGTATAAATGATTTTTGGCACCGGCAAATTGAAAACGTTTTTGTTTGGGGTCTATCGTGCAGAGCGACATATCCATGCCATCGTCGGCTACGGCTTCGTTGTTGGTTGCTAAGGCTGCAATAACACCAAGATGCAACCGGCGAAGGATTTCATCGGGTTTTGTAATACGGTGTTCGTTCACAATTTCGTTGAGCAGCATATTTCCAATCATCGACATAAAAGCTCCCGGAACTCCATGTCCGGTACAGTCGATGGCTGCCAAAACTAATTTTTCATCGACTTTGGAGAACCAATAAAAATCGCCGCTCACAATATCTTTTGGTTTGTAGAAAACGAATGCGTCCGGCAAATATTTTTGGATTTCGCTTTCGGGCATCAAAATAGAATCCTGTATTCGGCGTGCATAGTTGATGCTGTCGATAATTTGCGTGTTTTTTTCTCTTAAAATTCTCGATTGGGCTTTTATTTGGCGTTTTTGAACCCGCAATATTTCGTGAGCCCTTCGTTTTTGTCGATACAAAACGAAAAGCCAAGCGGCAGCAGCTGCTATGAGTATGCTGATGATAATCGACATGGCGGTTTGCAGTTGTTGTCTTTCGATTTCGGCATTTTTCAATATCAAGCGGGTTTCGTTCAATTCGGCTTGTTGTTGATTGAGTTTTTCGTTTACCGATTTTTCGAGCCCGAGAAGTTCCAATTGTCTCGATTTTTTGGTTGTATCGTCCATTAATTGCGAATTTTCGCCTACGGTGGCAGTAAGTGCCGAATCGGTGGTGATGAGCTCGTTTTGAATTTCGGTACGTAATGCTTTTTCTTCCTTGTATTTTCTTCTCAGTATTGATACGGTTTCGTTTGTTTTGCTGAATTTGGATTCTTTAACCGATATGTATTGTTCTAAATATTTGAAAGCATCTTTGGTTGAGCCGTTGTCTTTATTCATGGTGTATAAAGCTCGATATATTTTCATACTTAAATCATCGGATTTTAATTCTTTTGCTTTTTCCAAAGCTAAAAGATAGTATTTTTCGGCTTTGCCTGATTTACCATTATTTTGATATAAAACAGCAATGTTGTAGAGGGCTTTTACAATCCGTTTAGGTGATGTTCCTTTTTGAATTATGATGAGTTCTTTTTCGTAATTTTGAAGTGATTTTTTGAATTTACCTTGATAATAATAAGCAGCTCCCAAAGTATTATACAAACTGCCTTGTGTTGAAGCCGGGACATTTAATTTTTTCGCTTCTTTTAGAGCAGTTTCTGCGTATTCAACCGATTTTGCGATATCGTAATCCAAATAGGCTTCGGATAAGTTGTCGAGAATTTCTACACGTTCCAATCCACGTGCCTTTTCTAAATTTTTTCGCAAATTGTTGATGTTCTTTGTTTGTGAAAAAATGCTTGTTAATGACAACAATATCGTGATTATTGTTAAGTAAAATTTACTCATTGTACTTTGATTTTGTGTAAATGTATAAATATTTCAACAAAAATAAATATTTAACGTAAAAAAATATAACATTTTCTACAAAAAAAAACATTACAGTAAACAACGTTTTACATTCTATACTTATTATACTGACAAATTATCATATTGTTTCACAATTTTGTAAATATTTCTTGTTTTGCATTCAATTTGTATTACATGAAATGATTTTTCACCTATTTGTTGTCATCAGGAATTGTTTCATCATCGGGATTTTTGTTGAGATTGTCATCATTTGGTATAATAATATTTGAATCATCAGCAGCCGCCGATGATAAAAAATGACTTATAAAATCATCTTTCATAGTAGCCGAACCGAAATAATAGGAATACGAAACCCCTTGTTCTACATGTTGTTGCCTGTCCTTATCTTTCAATTTATTGATGATGTCGTTAAACTCGGTAACCGATGAAACTACACGCATAATGCCGTTGGAATACGAAAAGAAAAACCATTCCGAAGTGTTTGTGAGCAGATAAATGTTGATTCGATTGGCACCGCGACGTTTAACAATTTCAACGTAGCCATCAACGTATTTATTCAGCATTTTTTTATTCAATGCTCCGATTCCGATTTTTCCGTACGACTTAAATGATTTCGAGTTCTGATTCCAAGTAAATTTCAAATCCGAAAAAAATATGGATTTATCCAAAGTAAGGGGCAATTTTTTTATTTGTCCGCCATTCATCAGCATTTCATTCATTACATCATTTGCCTGTGCTGTTCCCATATATTGTTGCAAAGATTTTTTATATTCTTCACGAGCCGGGTCAACACCTGCCAAATTAAAATTTTGAGATATTTTTTCGTCAATAATTTTCATCAATTCGGGCGAAATAAAGAAATCTAATCCCAGCATAATTTGAATATCAATTTTTCCGCTCGGCATATCATCTTGGTAAGTTCCTGCCGAAGTGAGTTTTACCTGTCCGAAATTGTCGCCCGAACCTGCTTGACTGAATTTATCGAAATTAAAAGTTCCCTCGCCGCTTGCAATGCAATTTTTGGTATCCAAATCGATATAATTGCCGGGCAAATTTTTGTTGCCCAGTTTTTGAAGGTTCGAGATACGATAGCGTATCTTTTGTTTATCATAAAAAATATAATTGACCGAATCTCTTAACGATAGAAATGATTCAGAATTTTTGGGCATATTCGACATAAACGAGGTGTAGGCAAAAACAGAATCCGTTCCTACCATAAAATCGGCAAACACGCGTGTATCGTCGGCTGAATGTAAGCGATTTTCCAAAGGAATGTAAACACTGTCGGGTTTGATGTAGGAATCGAAATGAAACCAAAATGGTGTTGATTTGCAGGTATGTACAATTTTGGCAAATCCGTAAAATCTTAAATAATCTTTATCTGCCAAAAAATCGACATCGCCCGAATATTCAAAATACGGATTCAGTGTAAATTTTTGTTCTTTTTTTATCAAACCGTGAGCTTCCGAACGTTTATCGGTTTTGTCGTAAACAATGTTATCGAAAACGATGTTTTGAGCCGTTTTATTCTCATCGAAATAGATGTACGTTCCTGTCGAAGCTTGATATTCGTTACGCCCTTTGATGTTGATATCCACATTGCCGATGGTGTGTTTTGTGCCAACTTTGAGGGTTGTGCTCAACAATTTTTCCATCACCGCACCTTGGTCGATAATGACATCGGAAGCCGGAATTACCGTAACATCGGCAACATCAATTGATGCAACTTCTTTTATGGTGAGTTGGTTTTTTTCGCCGTTGAATGATGATTTGCTTGCATAGATGCGCAATGAATCCTGTCCGCGATGCAGGGACATGTAACGTGCCGTTTCGGTGTTATCTTTATATAGATTTTCATCGAAAATTCCCAAAGATTTGAGTGTTGCTTTATTCAATGGATTTGTGCCCTCGCCTACTTTTGCCGGCACTGTAAGCGGTGTTATGTCCGAATCGATTTCAAAATGTCGCTTTCCGATTCCCCAAACGAAATGGTTGGGATTTGCAGTGTACAGGTTTTTTGGGAAAACAACCGATGATGAATCTCCTATGGACTGAAAAACAGCATTTTGACTTGTTAAATCTACGTAGGTACGCATATTTTGGGCTTGAAGGGTATTTCCGGCTTCGTTGTTTGCCTTAAAATTGATATTCGCTTTGGGTGAAAATACGGAATTTTCAAAAAATCCGAAATGTTCGGAATTGAAAATCCCCGGTTCTAATTCCAATTTTCCGTTTCCGGCAATTCCTTTGGTCGAATAATTAAGTATGCCTCCAAATTTTGCTTTACCCGAAAACACCTGAAATTCTTTTCCCAGATTTTTACATCGAACAAGTTCTTTGTTCGGACTCCAATGAACATCGACAGAATCTCCCGTTATTACCGGATATTCGGCATTGATTTTTGGGTCGGTGTTCTTATCAATTTTAATTGTTTTGGCAATCACACGCATTGAATCAGGGAAAAAATTATAAGCACCGGCATCAATGGTCATTGTCAACCAATTTATTTCGCCGCTGCCGCCGAAACCTTTGTTACTTAATGTGATAGTATTGACATACGAACTGTTTTTTGCCGAAAGTTTCGCTTTTCCGTTAAAAATTTTGAACCCTTCTTTCGGCGTTTTATGAACAAATCCGAGCGATTTATCTCTTTGAATGGATAAATTTTCTTCAAAATCAGGAAAAATACTTTTAGAATAGAGTTTTCCTGCCAATCGAATACTGTTTTCTTTAAGAGACGAAAGACTGTCTATTTGAAAAGGATACACCGAAAAATAGAATTTCCGGCGGTCGTAAACCGGTCCTTGGGCATTTCGCATATCATAAAAAACCTTTGATGTATCGTTGTTTGTCAACATCGGATAAGCAAATGTTGTGGTGTCTTTTCCCGATTTATTGTTTGGTTTGTCAAGCATTATTTTTCCGGATAAATGTTCCAAAGTAGAATTAACATGATAGGTTTCAAATAAACCCATTTTGTTTCGTTTTGTGGTTTCGACGGCAAAAGCTGCCGAATCGATTTTAGAGAAAGTAATATCGAATTTTTCGTAATTGAAATCGAAATTTTTTCCGTAAAAATCCATCATGCCTGTTCGCAATTTGCCTGAAAATATCAATTCTCGATTTCGTCGAATTGTAACCGAGTTATCCGAAGGAATGAAACCTGTTCGTTTTGCACGACTCAAATGAACACTGCTGACACCTTCTACCATTAAATCCAAGTGTTTTAAATCTAAAATGGCGTTGAAATTTTTTGTTCTTTTTGAGTTGATAACAATAATATCATAATCTTTTGCTCCTGCCCTCGAAGTGGTGTAATGATAAAGCTTAGGAAGTACGGTAATGTACTGCGTTGAGCTGTTATATTCCAAAAAACCGCTGTACGAAAGTTCTATTAAACGCTGCCGAACGGCAGTTGTTTCTTTTAGCCAAAATTTTGCAAAATCGACGGCATAGAAACCTGAAACTTTAAGCGTCTGAATTTCCTGAACCGAAATTTTCTTTGCAATGCGTTCCAAATCAGCCTGCGATACAACAGAATATTCATCGAGCCCCATTGCGGCACGCAACTCGGCATTGTCAGCAGCCATGCGTATTTTTTCTTTTGCAGCCAAAAGTCGCATGAATCGTTGAATAGCAAAAAGCGGATTATCAGTCTCCATCATCTGAATTTTATCGAACGATTCGGGCGTAAAAAATTCGGACGAATAAAAATTGATTCCGTCCGGCATTCCGTCCTGATAAATAAACAAGCAGGTATCTTTTGTAGGGCATTCAATACGTTGAGCATCAATTTCAAGATTATGATAGGAATCGAAAAAATTCGATTTTCCGGAACCTTGGTTTGTTCTTGTGATATTGAAAGAAAAACTGCTGATTTCTGTTTTTGCCGAAGGGTGATAAATAGTATCTTTTTTTGTTAAATTCAAAATAATACGGGCATTTTCGGATCGCACCTTATCGCCGAAAGTAAATTCAGATGCAAAAGCCCGAAGAAAAATTTGCCCGTCTTTTTTTAAGCCGATTTCGGCAGGTTTATAATCGGTTCCCACCCCGATAATTTCGGTTCCGGTCATTGAAATTCCACCGAGATAATTAATATTTTCGAGCATTTTCGGCAATTCAATATCGTTTTCGTAAGATACAAAAACCGGAAATTGCTTTTTGTTCAAAGTAAAATGTGTAATTTTATCCTGAAATTTTCCAAGAATTTCGCGATTAAGAACTAATTTATTAACAAATGTTACCGAATCTGACGAATATTCGGATTTTGAAAGGTCGATACGGTATTCACGCATCTTTGCATACACATTGTTTTCATCGAAACCGTTTCTTGCCCAAATTGCTTTCCCGTTTTGCCCGTACCAAATGCTTTTAAGTGGGTCGTAAGTTCCATCGGTATTTTTAAGTACAAGCACTGAATCGGTTCGCAAATTACAAAGCAAATCGGTATTTTTTATTGAAACAGTAAATTCATGTTTCGTATCATCATAAAAAAATTGATATTGCGGATTCGATGACTTCCACAACAATGTTTTTGAAGTATAAATGGTTTTATTTGCAACCAAACCATAAATCTGTTCGATAAACAAAGCAAATGCGGTTGATGTAACATTTTGATTACCGGACATGTATTCCAACATTAAAAGATATGCACCAAAATCCGGTTTCGATTTAAGCGACAAAAATGAACCTGTACCTAAAAATTGACTTAAAACAGGAAACATTTTTAAATGTTTTTTATAAATATAATTTGCAAGTACAATGATTTTTTTTCGCTCATCGGAGGTAAATTTTCCGTTTGTCCAAAGCTGTGTAAAGTCCTGCATCACCTTACTCACCATAGGGTTTGTTTCTTTTTGAAAAACACTGTTCAGTTGCGAAACAAAAGCACTGTCGCTGAACGATTTTAAGGGTTGAGCCTGTGCAAGCAACCCGCAAAAAGTAATAAAAAGCAACAAACTTGTAGTTTTAATTAATTTTGATACCATATCTTTTAAATTATCAATTTGAGTAAATATAATTAAATTTTTAAAAATTCTGCATTTTGTTTAATTTTATATTTGTATAGTTAAACCTGAATTATCAACCCGGAATTGTGAATTTTGTATTTTTATATCAATTCTTCTGAGTTAATCCACTTTTAAAACCTCAGTCCGGTTTTCGATATACACCGTATGGGTTGGAAAACCATTCTGCACCATACCAAAACGACATTGAAATCTATTATATTTTTCTGAATAAAAAAGGGAAATCTTATCCTAAAATAATCTTTTTAAAATCAGCTCATAGTTTTGTTTGCAAAAATCCGAAATTTTCGTTTATTTTTGAACAATATTATAAAAACTTTGTATCGAAAGAACTCATACTGAATCTTTAAAATAATGAAAAAAATTATAAGAATTTCAATCACTTTATTATTTATATTGATATTTGGCGAAATACGCTCTCAAAATTCTGATTTTAAGGAATATCCACGCGGAGATATGCGTATCATGTTCTATAATTGCGAAAATTTGTTCGATTGCGAAAACGACAGTTTGAAAAAAGACGATGATTTTACTCCCGAAGGTGTTAAGTATTGGTCATTTTCGAGATACCACAAAAAATTGCACAATATTTCAAAAGTTATTGCCGCCGTTGGGCAATGGGAATTACCCGAAATCATTGGTGTTTGCGAAATTGAAAATTTAACGGTTCTCGAAGAATTGATACGATTTACGGGCTTGAAAAAATATCCATATAAAATAATACATTTCGATTCGCCCGACAATCGCGGAATAGATGTTGGTTTACTGTATCGTCGCGATAAATTTATTCCCATATCGTTTCAGCCCGTTCATGTTCGATTTCCTTTTGAGGAGAACAAACCTACGCGGGATATTTTATACGTGAAAGGCATGTCGAACAGAAATGATACATTCCATATCTTCGTGAATCACTGGCCCTCGCGATGGGGCGGACAGGCAGAAACCGACCGCAAACGAATGTACGCAGCTTTTGTGTTGAAACATAAAACAGATTCTATTTTTAAAGCCGATAAATCGCCGAATATCATTATTATGGGCGATTTAAACGATTATCCTGACAATAACAGCATGATAAAAGTATTGAAAGCTAAAACTGAATTTGAATCTATTGAAGACGAAAAATTATACAATCTCTCGTATTATCTTCAATTTGTGAAAGGCGAAGGCTCATTGAAACACGACGGTGTTTGGGGTATAATCGACCAATTTGTTATTTCGGGAAATATACTCAACCCTGTTTCCAAAATCCATTGCACCAAAGACGATGCCCACATTTTTAATGCACCTTTTCTTTCGGAACGCGATGAAACACACACGGGCATTATTCCTTTTCGCACGTATATTGGCTTCAAATTCAACGATGGTTACAGCGACCATTATCCAGCCTATCTCGATTTATGGCACGAAAAATCCACTCCTAATCCTGAAAACCTATTGAACAACTAATTTGTTTGAATTATTCAACATTAATTTTTCAAAAAATCGCACGCTGTGAGCACTCATTCCAAGGCTGTTTTATTTATGTTTGCTTCGGGTTTCTCGTTTGCAGCAATGGCAGTTTCAGTACGCTTTGCAGGGAGCATTCCTTTAGCCGAAAAAGTACTTTTTCGTAACATCATCGCTATTGGAGTTTCCTTTATTTTAATAAAAAAAGCTAAGGCATCGGTTTTTGGGAAAAAAGAAAATTTTATTTATTTATTGGGACGTGCAATTTTTGGAACCACGGCAATGGCACTCTATTTTTGGTCAATCATGAAAATTCCGATTGCCGATGCAACAATGCTCAACAATCTGAGCCCTTTTGTGGTAACGCTTTTGGCTTGGTTGTTTTTGAAGGAAAAATTATCGAAAATGCAAATTCCGGCTTTGGTCATTGTTTTTTTTGCCTCATGGCTGATTATCAAACCGACATTCGATTTAAACATGATTCCGTCTGTTGCAGGAGCGTTTTCGGCTTTGCTTTCGGGTTCGGCATATATTTTGGTTCGATATCTGGGCGATAAAGAAAATCCGGCAACGGTTGTATTCTTCTTTTCATTGGTTTCAACTCTACTTGTTCTGCCTTTTGCACTGATAAACTTCCAAATGCCACGTGGTATTGAGTTGTATGCACTCATTGGAATTGGAGTTTTTGCTTCGGGCGGACAAATGGCGATTACCTATGCCTACAAAATGGCAAAAGCATCTGAAATTTCATTTTTCACCTACGTTAATGTTTTATTCAGTGTATTTTTTGGTTGGGTTATTTGGAATGAAATGCCGGATTTATTGAGTATTATCGGAGGTTTGATAATTATTTTTTCTTCAATTTTTTTGTTTCGATACAATCATAATCAATCAAAGAAAA
>DYMH01000137.1 GCA_020721645.1 Draconibacterium orientale | reverse complement strand
AATGTATGCAAATTTATTTTCACTTTTTTTACTTTAAATACAGACTCTAAATAATGTACTTCAACTTGATGTGTGAAAAAATATCGTAAAATGCGAACAAACGACAAAATAACATAACCAATTATCACAAATCCTATTCCGTATGCATCGCGGTGATTTTGCCTGCGAGAAAAGATAAAAATGATGTACTGTAAAAATAAAATTAAGCCTGTAATGGCAATATTTAATCTCCGAATTTCCAAGGACGGTTGAATGAAAGTGAACCAATAGTGAATTGCTATAAAAACTGCAATTAATAAAATGTTGAAAATGTGTTTTTTGCGAATATCATAAAAACGATTTAGTGCCATCAGACCGAGCAAAATACCAATCATTGACAATGAATTGGCAAGTACGATTGATAACCAATCGGGAACAATGTCTCGCAGAGCAATCAACGCAAAAGTAACTGCCTGAAATGTGAAATCAAAAAACCAAAAACCGATTCCGTTAAATCGGTGTCGGTTTTGAATCCATATTATAAAAATCATGAACAAACCAATCAAGTTAATTAAAATACTCATCAACAAGATGGTTCGAACTTCGAGGAAATTCATTATTGTAGATTTTGGTTCGTATAAAGATACTAAAAAAAAGGATTAGTTGTTGTTTTAATCAAAAAACAATTCGAGGCGATTAAAATTTTGTCAGTTCTGCTGTATTCGATTCTGAAAAAATCAATCAAAGAAAGAGGTCGAACCCCACAATTCGACCTCGAAAACACAAATTATCCTCCCGAAAACTATTTTTGAATCACTATTTTTTTGCTAAAAGTATTGTTATCATTGTCGATACAGGAGAGAAAATAAATTCCGTTGTCAAAACCGTTAATGTCTATTTGCAATAAGCCTTTTTGATTTTCGGCTTTGTAGAGAGATTTTCCGCAGATGTCGGTCAATTCGATCGAATATTCCGAGTTTTGGC
This sequence comes from Draconibacterium orientale, assembly GCA_020721645.1. Taxonomy (GTDB): domain Bacteria; phylum Bacteroidota; class Bacteroidia; order Bacteroidales; family JAADGE01; genus DYMH01. Next base: position 8,869 of record DYMH01000137.1, on the reverse strand, counting down.
TCATGTTGATATTCAAAAAGTCGGAAGCCGGATTAGGATAAACTGCAATGTTTTGAGCTGCATCGCTTTGAATATCGGTTGTTTTTTGATTGAAAACAATTGAGAATCGATTGTTGCAATTACCGCCGGCATGTTCAAAAGTGTAAGTGCTTTGTTTTTTCAAATCTATTTTTGTATTGAGATAGCGGTCTGTTAACCAAATGTAATCAAGGTCGATATTTTGCAAGAGAACATTGCAGGTATAATTCCCGGCAATTGCATGAAATCCGATTGGGACATGAGTTTCCGATTCCGGTTTTGTTATGGAATTGATAGCCGTTGGTGTGTTGTTTTCCCAAGAAAATGAATAGATTTGCGGAATTTCCTCGGAGCCTGCAAAGAGTTTTCGAGCATCATATGCGGCATCGAAATCAAGTGTTGAACCCGGAACGAATCGAAGGACGGTTTCATCGGATAAGTTGTTGTTGGAAAGTGAAATACGCATAATTTCCGATTCCGTATTTTTGTAGTATGCCTGTGCATTGTGTTCGCGGTATGCGGCTTTCAGATTCAAAGTAACATTATCGGTATTGGTTTTGATAAAAAATGCCTGTCCAAGCGGAATATCCTTATCTGCATCTTCGGTTCCTATACCGTATGTTCCGCCCGAAGAAGGAACGTAATAATGATAATTGCTTTGTTCACCGCTTCCGTCGGCATCATCGAAAAAATAGATGGCATTTTCGGCACCTGATGGCACGGCGCCGTCGGCAACTGCCAAATCCCAATCCAAAGCCGACGAAAACGGGTTTCCGACCAAATTCCAGCCTTGTTCGTCGCTGTTTCCGGCAGCCGATTTGTATAAAGTCCTCGAATAATCGCCGGCATTCAAATTTCCGGAAAATGACAGAGTGGTTTCATTATCAAAAAAAGCATATCCTTGTGCATTGTAAAGATTGGTTGCCGAGAATGTTTTCCATGGCGAATAATCGCCCAAACCGTTCCACTGCATCGAAGCGTCCCACCAAATAAAATTGTTGGAATTGATTTGTGTACGCGGCAAATTGTCGATAGGCGAAGCCATGTAATGCCATTGGTTTCCGCTGACAAAACGTTCAACCTGTGCCGAAATTCCCGCAGTGTAAGCAATTACTGAGCCGGTTCCTGAGGCACTCGATTTGATTACAATTCCGGAGATTCCGGCATTATTGGTAGTTGTTCCGCTGACGGTTAGTGCTTTATTTTCGCCCACAATCAAGCTGTTGCCTGTGTTGTTGATGGTCAAATTTTCGGCAGTTGTCGGATTTCCGGCATCGCCCGTTATTTGCATTTGCCCCGTTCCGTTTAAAATGAGATGCCCGTAATGCCAATTATAGATATTTTGGTTGTTTCCGCTGTATCGGCATGTGTTGTTGACATTCAGAGCAAAATCGGCGGCAAAAACCGTATTGTTCAAAATGTTTAGTTCCGAACCTGCATCGGCATTGATATTTCCGATGATATTGACCGAACTTGCTTGGGTGATTATTTTTCCCGAACTGCCTTCGCCCAAATTAAGATTTCCGGCAACTTTCAAATATGTATTTGAGGCAATGTTTAATTGGGTATTGTCGGATACATTCAGATTCAAAGCTTGGGAGTATGCCGAAACCGAATACAAGAATATTGATAAAAAAATAACGTGTATTCTGATTTTTTTTATTCTGAAGATATATGTTTTCATGGCTTTTGCAATTTTAAGTTTGTAGTTAATTGTTTGATTTTGATACGATTCGCCCGAAGGAAGCTTTTATTTGGTAGCATAAAAACTTTTTTTCCTTCGGAGAACATCGTTTTCAGGCGTATCGGTTCTATTTGGCACGGTTGAGAGTTGTGATATTATTTTATAAATTCGCTGCGACTTCCAAAACTGTCGATTTCGTAATGAAAGTCGATATCAAGCAAAGCTGCATTTCCTGAATAATTGTCGTTTACACTCGAAACTTTTCTAAAAACGCGGCACAATAACATGCTCGAAATTGTTTTGCCGCTTCCCGAAATTGCAGGAAAATCTGTTAAAACGTGTTTGTTTGCAGTTACAGGCATAACTTCTGCGATGGGTTCGTAGGCTGTAATAATCGTTGTATTGCCGTATGTATCTCCTATATTTACCCAAGTATATTCTAAGCCCCATTCAATCCCTGCACTTCCCAAATCGGAAGTAATGAGCCAGTGAACGTGCGGAAAAATATCGGAACCTTCTTTCCATTCATGCGGCATTTGTACAACGAAATAGAGTTCATTTTCCGACAAATGTGAAAACCAGTATGTAAAAACACCCTGACTGCCGGCTCCGTTGGTTTTATAAACCGAAAAGCTCGGGTCGTTGGAACCGCCTCGTGTGGTGGAAGTTACAGGAACCAATAAATCCTTGAAAACCGTTGCATTGCCGTGCAGAGTTAAAGTTCCATCGCTTTCTATTTTGGTGTAATCTGTTGCAGAACCTACAAAAGTGTTTCCGTCCTTGTCGATGTGCATTCTTTCGGTTCCGAAAGTTGAAAGGCGAATGATGTCTTCATCGGCGGTTTTTTCGAGTTCGATTTTTGTGTCGCCGTCGTTGTCTTCAATTTTGTTGTTGATTGAAGTCCCGATTTCTTTCCATTGCGAAGCGTTGTAATACCAATAGGTTTTGGTGTCGGTGTCGTAAACCGTTAAACCATCGACAAGTGCGTAACCGTAGGCAACCGACCAATCGGCTGTTCGTTGTGCAGTTGTTAATCGCGGAAGCAATACGCCTTTGTTGGACGATGTGATATCCAATGCCGAAGCCGCATTGGCTGCCGAACCATTGTCGTTGATACTGATTCCTTGAGCAAATAATAATGTCGAAAACAAGAAAAATGCGAGGGTAAAAGTGAAAGTTTTCATAATAATTTGTTTTAGAGTGTTAATAATTCTCGAAATGATTATACACACAAAATTATACTGTAATCGCTGAATGTACAGGCGTGTATTTACTCAATGAAAACAATAGGCGGTAAATAGGTTTTTTTACTCAAAGCAGGAAACGCAAGAAATAGAACTTATTTCAAAAATTGCGATATTTCCCACCGATGCCCAAATCATTTTGTCCGGGTGAAAATACCTATCGAATTAAGAAATAAATAAGAGTATTTGTACTCTGAAAAAATATTTATAAGCGTTGTAACTTTCTTGAATAATAGGAAAAAATATCAACAAAAGACACTGTTACTCAGCAAATTTTATTTTTTTAGAACCTATAAATCCCGCCCACATCATGAAAAAGATATTTTACATTACGTTTTGTTTTTTTTTGATAAACAGCGTACAAGCCCAAACAACAAAAACAGTCGGCGGAACCGGTGCTGATTATACAACTTTAAAACTTGCTTTTGATGCCGTAAATTCCGGAAATATCACCGGAGCAATTACGTTGCAAATCATTGCGAATATAACCGAAACTGTCACAGCTTCGCTCAATGCAAGCGGGGTGGGGAGTGCAAACTATTCGGCAATTCTAATTTACTCAACAGTATCGGGAGTTACGGTTTCGGGCAATTTCAACACGCCGCTTGTTCAATTTTACGGTGCCGACAACGTAACGATTGACGGAAGAGTAAGCCAAACCGGAGATGTCGATTTAACGCTTATTAATTCAAATACAGGAAGTTTCTCATCGGCAATAAAATACATTAATTCGGCAGAAAACAATATCGTAAAATATTTTACTCTCAAATCATCGTGTTACAGCACGGGGATCGGAGTGATTCAATTTTCTTCTTCAAATATCGGCTCCGGAAACGACAACAACGTTATAGAATATTGCAATATCACAAATGAAGGCGGAAACCGACCGTTGAACGGTATTTTTACTTCGGGAGGCACGGCTCGCGAAAACAGCGGGAATGTTATCAGAAATAATAATTTCTATGATATTTTCAATCCTAATTCCACATCTAACGGAATTATGATTTCGTATTTATCAACCGATTGGACAATTTCGGGAAACAGTTTCTACGAAACTTCAACCGTTGTTCCAACAGGTGCAACTCGAAATTATCCTATTTTCGTAAACACAGGAATAAGCACAATATCAAATAATTACATCGGCGGAAGTGCTGCACATTGCGGAGGTTCGGCAATGATAATCAATTCAAATACAGCACATTATTTTTGTGGGATTTTTGTAAACGGCGGAACTTTTAGTTTGGTGGATAACAATACGATTCAAAACATAAATTATACAAGTATTGATGATAATCCGTGGGACGGAATTTTTATAAATTCGGGAAATGTTGATGTTACAGGAAATACGATTGGTGCAACAACCGGAAACGGTTCTGTTACAATTTCCACGCCTTTGGCAGTTGCAACATGTACAATTAGCGGCGGTTCTGTTACTTCAATTTCAATTTTAAACGGAGGAAGCGGATATACCGTCCCACCTGCAATAACTTTTTCGGCTTCGGGAAGTACAATTCCTGCAACTGCGACCACTACATTAACAGCCGGAGTTGTTACAGGATATACAATTACAAATGCCGGAAGCGGATATACTTCTGTTCCGACAGTAATTTTTGACGGACAATCCAACGGTTACTCAACTTCGCACGGAATGATACAAAACAGTACCGGCACTGTAAATATCATCGGCAACAACATTGGTTCTGTAACCACCGTTGGCTCAAATTATTATTCTCACGGATTTGAATCGATTTACGTGAGAAGTAATCCTTCGGTAACAAATATCAGCTATAATCTCATTGGCAGTTTAACAAGTGCAAACAGTATTTACACGAGTTCGACAGCACAAAATTCACTTCAAAAGCAAGATATTTACGGAATTTACAGTGCCGGAACGGGCACAACCACAATTTCGGATAACACGGTTGCAAATCTGACAAATGCAGGCACCGGAAGTAATTCAGGTTCAAAAACCAGAGCAATTGTAACAACTGCCGGTGCAAATACAATTCAGAATAATATTGTAAGAAATATTTCAACGCCTAATGCCGTAACTTCTTCTGCATCATCTAATTCAATCATAGGTATTTCACAAACTTGCACAAGCTCCGGAACAACACAAATTATCGTCGGAAATACGGTCTCTGATTTATCAAATACAAACAGCACAAACAAAGTTCAGGTTACAGGCATCTATTACACCGGACCAATTGACGGAACAAACAGCGTTTCCAAAAATTTTGTTCACAGCTTGTCTGTTTCTTCTTCGGATATTGGTGCAATGATTTATGGGATTGTAATTAACAGTGGTAGTGTAACTTGTGCCAACAACATTATTAATTTAGGAGCAGGAATTTCAACAGGTGTTTATTTCAACGGAATTTGGGACGGTACTTCGAGTGGCTCAAATGTTAATTTCTACTTTAATTCTGTATATATCTCAGGAACAGTTTCCGGAACAACATCGAATACAGCAGGGTTATGGAATGCAAATAATACATCAATCAGAGATTACAGAAATAATATTTTCTACAATGCACGCACAGGAGGAAGTGCAGGTAAACATTATGCCATTCGATTAGCCGGAATAGCTAATCTTACAATCGATTACAACGATTATTATGCTCCCGGTTCGGGGATTATTGGCAGAATTGGGACTTTGGATAAAATAGATTTGGCAGCATGGAAACTTGCAACAACTCAGGATAATAGCAGTTTAGAAATTAATCCTCTATTTACGATTTCCGAAAGCACAAATGCTTTGGATTATTACACTTCGGCAACATTGCCTGCTGTTTTCGGAACGGGAATAACTACGGATTATGCCGAAAACACAAGAAGTATAACACCCAAGATAGGGGCGTTGGAGTTAAACAGCTACGTTTGGCAGGGAAATGTTAATAACGATTTTGCAACAGCCGCCAATTGGACAAACGGATTTGTTCCGCCGAACGGTGCAGATATTTCTTTTGCCGTAAATCCCGATAATCATTGCGTTTTAGACCAAAATCGAACACTTGGAAGTATTACAAACGCTCAATCGACCGATAAATTTGTGCTGAACGGAAAACATCTGACTGTAACCAAAAATCTTATTTTTTCGAACAGTGCACAGATTGATGCAACAGCAAGTTTGTCGGCAATTGAATTTGCCGGAACTGCGGCTCAGAATATTCCGACAGATGCCTTGACAAGCAATACTGTTGCCGGATTAACAATCAACAATAGTTTCGGCGTAACTTTAAACAACGAATTGACAATTTCCGAAGAACTTACTTTGACAAACGGAGCTTTTACCATAACCGATAAAACATTGAATATCAACGGTTCTATTACAAAAATTTCAGGAACTTTAATTGGAGGAAATTCAACAAATATCATATTCGGAGGAGTGGGAGCGAACACCATTTTACCTTCCGTAGTGTTGAATAATCTCGCAATAAATCGCTCAAACGGCATCACTCTAAATGGCGATGTTACCGTTGGAAATACACTGACATTATCATCAGGAACTTTAATAATTGCGGCAAATACATTTACTCTTGCCGGAAATACGCTGACAAAAACAAGCGGAAATATTGATGCCGGTAATTCATCATTGATTTTTGCAAACAGTTCGGCAATAACATTACCTTCGGGTTTATTCACAGGAAATATTACAAATTTGAAAATTTCGGGAAACGGAGGATTAACTTCTGTTGAAAATTTAACAGTGAACGGAATACTCGATTTAGATGCTTCAAATCCATCGGCAACAAAAGGTATTTTCGATTTTGGAACAAACACTTTAACAATGGGGGCAAATGCTACAACTGTCGGCATTGGTGATGTAACCGGAATTGTTTCGCGAACTTCATTTTTGCCGAACATTTATTACACTTTCGGGAACCAATTTACAACGGTCAGTTTTGGAGCAACAGGAACATATCCCACAGAACTGAAAGTAAAAATTTGCATCGGAAATTCGCCCGCATGGAAAACAACCGCAATAAATCGTTGGTACGATTTTGTGCAAACCGGCGGAAACAGCTGTATGGCGACCATTAAAACGCATTATTCCGATTCGGAATTAAACGGAAATAATGAAAGCAGATTGGTGCAGTGGACCAACGGCACGCCCGGTCCGCCGCTCGGACTTTACGAGTGGGGGCATTTTACAACAAATTCCGATGATAATTGGGTATCCATTGCAAACGTAAATATTGGATATTTCCCAACAGTTTTCGGACAATTAGAAAATACACTATCAGGCTCTGAATTAGAAACTTATATTTGGGACGGTTCCGAAAGTTCTGTTTGGGCGAATGTTGATAATTGGACACAGACCGGACAACCCGGAATAGCATCAAACGTAATAATTCCAGATGCTTCAACAACACCCAACGACCCAAGTTTGCCGACATCAACAAATATAAAAACAATTGCTCTCGAAGCCGGAAGTATTTTAAACGCCTCGTCGAACGAACAATTTACAATTAACGGCGATAACGGTGCTTGGCGAAATATGGGTGGAATTTTCAATTCCGCCAACAGCAAAGTTTTTTTTACAAACTCTGCCGCAACAATTGCCGGAATCACAAATTTTTATGACGTAACAATTACAGATGGGGCAAAATTAACAACAGGAACTAACAGTATTACGCGAATTGCAGGAGCAATTTCATTATCTTCAACAGGCATATTTGAAACAAGTTTATTGCATAATGTAATTCCAACTAACGTAAAAATTAGTTGTTGATTATCAAGCATTTGTATTCTACAATCTATTTTAGAAATTTTATCTATTTTTCATTCGTTAGCGAAAATAATCAACGGAAATTTTCCGTAGGGTAATTGAGTATAACGGTGCAAACCAAATTGTTATAAGTCCTAACGGAGCAACTTCCGGTTATCACGATTTGATTCTAAGCGGAAGCGGAACGAAAACAATGCCGGCTTCTGATTTTTCAATTTTATGTAATTTTACAACATCAGGAACTTCCTCAGCAACAGCAGTTTCCGATATAACAATCGGTCTAAATGTAAATATAGGATCAGGTTCGACATTTATTACCGGAAATTTTGCTCATACAATCGGAGGTGATTTTGAAAATAACGGAACTTTTACAGCTTCTTCCGGAAATTTAATTACGTTCAACGGTATCGCAAATCAATTGATATTTGGAAATTCTACAACAAGTTTTGATAATATGACAATTGATAATATTTACAATGTCAGCATTTTAAATGATATCAACATCAATACTATTCTTACACTCAATTCCGGAAATTTGAATGTGGGTGAAACAACTTTGGGTATCAACGGAACGATTAATAAAACATTTGGATACATTGATGTAAATTCTCTCTCTTCGTTGAGTTTTGGAGGAACAAATGCACTTGTGTTGAACGATGATTTATTTTATTCGACACCGGTAATTATTAATCTTACAATCAACAGAACAAACGGTGTTTCTCTCGGAAATCAAAACATGACAATAAACGGATTGCTCAATTTACAAACAGGAACTTGCGATATTGCTGCAAATACTCTTACAATTGCCGGAATATCTCCAACACGAACAAGCGGGTTTTTAGATGTCGATAATTCAGCAGCAACTTTAATATTTACAAATTCGGAAACGATTATTCTGCCGGCTTCAATATTTTTGGGAAATGTAAATAATTTAACAATCAACGGAATAGGTGGTATTACCGCAAACAGCGATTTTACCGTAAACGGAATTTTGAATTTACACAGCCAAAATCCGAGTTCAACCAAAGGAAGTTTGGATATGCAAACAAACACCCTCACAATGGGCGGTGATGCAACAACTATCGGACTTGGGGATGTTACAGGAATTGTGAAACGAGCAACGATAAACCCCGAAGTTAATTAGAGTCTGTATTTAAAGTAAAAAAAGTGAAAATAAATTTGCATACATTA
>DYMH01000020.1 GCA_020721645.1 Draconibacterium orientale | reverse complement strand
TTTCATTTACAAATATACTAATTTATGTAATATTTACAAATCGGTTTAATATAACAAAGAAAAAAAATTAATTTCCCAAAAAATTTTTGAAAGCAAAGATAATTTCGGGTTTATTGATTTTAAACCCGAATCCGCAGGCGAATTTTACTATACCGTAGTTTACGAAAATGAGGAAAAGGGCTGTGCGATTGGTTATTTGTTCATACTTTTATAAAAATAGTGATATTTAAAAAATTGACTGTGCGAAACCTAAAAATTCGGATACTCTTATTGGTATTTATTGTTTTTTTTGCGGCTTGCAATTCACCGGAGGAAAAGCGGGAGAAAAATATTTCTGAAATTTTGAACAAGTTGCAGGGAAAAAAGTTTACATTCCCGGATTCGGTTCAAGTGATTTACAAAGACAGTTTGTACGGAGCTGAAAAACTTAAACCGTTGCTTAAAAAAAAGTATAAAATAACCGCTAAGATATACGGCGACTGTCATGTATGCGTTGAATCGTTAAAGAAATGGGAAGAGCAAATCATAAATAAATGCGACACCGGACGCGTTGCGTTTTTATTTTACATTTATGTAACAAAATTGTATTCTTTTCGGGCGGATTTATATCAAAAAATTACTTTGGATTATCCGCTGATATTAGATTCTGCCGATTATTATATCAGAAATAATAATTTGGAAAATTACGATGAACGATTCCAAGATTTTATGTTAGATAAGGAAAATCGTATAAAAATTATAGGAAATCCCTTAGACAATCCTCAACTTGCGGAACTGTATCTAAACGAATTGACGAAATAATCCGGTTTTAATTCATAAAATTTCAAAAATATAAATTCTAAATGCAAGTTTTTTTCGATAGTTTCAAATTGATATTATTTTTATACACGGTTTCGGTATTGCTGGCATCGTGCAGCGAAAACAGGGCAAATAAAACAGACATATCGGCAACAGCAACCGAAAAAGCTCCTGTAACAACTGAAATTGCAGAGCAAAAATCGTTTTACTCCGAATTATTTTCCAACGGAAAAATTCAATCGGAAGAGATGAGCGAAATCAGATTTGAAATTTCGGGCAAAATAAGCGATGTTTCGGTAAAACAAGGACAATCAGTCCGAAAAGGCGAAGTACTCGCCCTGTTGGACCTTACAAATTCGGAAATTGAATACGAACGGGCAAAAATAAATGTAAAGAAAGCAAAAACAGAATTTGAAAATTTACTTATCGGTCAAGGTTATAACATAGAAGATACCGCAAAAATTTTGAAAACTCAACTCGAAATTGCTTTGATGAAATCGGGATATGCAACCGAATTATTGAATTTAAAAGAAGCAAAAGCCAAATACGAATCTTCGACTGTAAAAGCTCCGTTTTCGGGGCAAATTGCCAATGTGAAATTTCAAAAACATAATTCGGTAAACAACGGAGATGTATTTTGCACTTTGATTAACAATACCCGCCTTGCGGTGAATTTTGCTTTGTTTGAAAGCGAAAGAAAAACGATATACGAAAATCAGGAAGTTGAAATTATCACGGTCGGCGGGCAAATTTTTAAAGCACGTATTTCACAAATAAATCCGATAATAGATGCGAACGGACAATTTCAAGTGAAAGCTCTGTTGTCTAAATTCGACGAACAGGCAGTTGTAGGAATGTCGGTAAAAGTAATTGTAAAAACGAAAATTCCGAATCAAATAGTCATACTTCGCTCGGCACTGGTTACCCGGCAAAACAGAGATGTCGTTTTTACGTGTGTTGCAAACAAAGCACAATGGAATGACGTTGTAATATCTTCCGAAAATTCCGATTTTTATGCCGTTGCTTCCGGCTTAAAAGTCGGCGATACTATAATAACAAGCGGAAACGTAAATTTGTCGCATGATGCGGAAATCGAAATCATCGAAAACAAAAAATAATCGTTTTACGAATGATTAAATTTCTGATAAATAAGCCGATAGGTGTCGGGACAACATATTTCGCCTTACTATTGCTTGGTATTGTTGCATTTTTCAAAATGCCTGTTTCCTTGTTGCCGGATATCGACATTCCCGAAATTTCCGTCAAAATAGATTATGCCGACGCTTCGGGGCGGCAGATTGAAAATAATATTGTCGAAAAATTACGTGTTAATTTATTGCAACTGAATAATTTGAAAGATATTTCCACCAATTCGGTTGACGGCAGTGCGGAAATCATTCTGAAATTTAACTACGGAACCAAGATAAATTACGCCTTTCAACAGGCGAGCGAACAGGTTGAAAAGACAATGGTGTATTTGCCCAAAGATATGCCATATCCGGTAATCACAAAATCTTCGATAAGCAGCATTCCGCTCTTTTATTTGCATTGCAGCTATAAAACCGATTCGGTAACAGCCGGCAGTACAAAAAATTTCAGAGATTTAAGCTCTTTGATAACAAAAGTTATAAAGAAGAGGGTAGAGCAATTGCGAGAAGTTGCCATTGCCGATATTTCAGGAACCGTAGGAACTCAAATAGAAATAATCCCGGACAAACTGAAAATGAATGCTTTCGGAATTTCGGAAAACGACATCATCAACAAGATAAAATCGCAGGAAATAAATTTCGGAAATATTAGCATAAACAACGGAAATTACCAATATACGCTCAAAACTTCGCAAAATATCAAGGATATAAACGAATTAAAAAAACTTTTATTCAAATCCGGAAATCAAATACTGAAATTTGAAGATTTTGCAGAAATCAAGATTACGGACCAAACTCCTCATGGTCTTACGTTTTCGGGAAACAAGCCTGCTGTAAGTCTTGCCGTTATTAAACAATCCGATACTCAGGCGGGAGATTTGATGAAAAACATTGATATTCTTTTGAAAGAATTTGAGAAGGATTATCCCGAAATTACTTTTGAAATGTCGAAAAATCAGAACCTGATGATTGAAAATTCGATGTCTAACATGGTTTATTCATTGATTATCAGTGCGATTTTGGCATTTGCCGTTTTGGTATTTTTTATCGGAAATTTCAGATCGCCGATGGTTATCGGCATCGGAGTTCCGATTTCTTTGATTGTCAGTTTTGTCTTTTTTTACCTTTTCGGAATATCTATAAACCTTGCTACACTTTCGGGTATGACGCTTGGTTTGGGAATGATGATCGACAACTCGATTATTATTATCGACAATATAAACCGCTATCAAAGCGAAGGTAAAAATTTGCAGGAATCGTGTATAAAAGGTACGGAAGAATTGATACGCCCGCTTTTAAGTTCGACACTTACGTCTATTGCAGTTTTTCTTCCGCTTACTTTACTCAGCGGAATATCCGGTGCACTGTTTTATCAACAGGGAATTGCAATTGCAATTTCACAATTGGTTACATTCGCGGTGGCAATTACTTTATTACCTGTTTTTTATGCTGTTTTTAATAAAAATTACCGAAAACAGGAATCCGTCAATCGAATGAAATTTATAATGCCGTCGTACAACAAAAGTGTAAATTTCATTTTTCGACATCAAAGAATATCAGTTATTTTGTTCGTTATTTTAACATTATCTCAAATATATCTGTTTAAAATATTGCCAAAATCGGAACTGCCGGTTGTCGAGCAAGATGATTTTTCGTTAATCGTAGATTGGAACGAACCGATATTGTTGGACGAAAACATAAAAAGAACAAAAATTATTTCGGAAAAATCGCAAAACCTGATTTCTCAATCCATTACCTTTGCAGGCAAACAGAGTTTTTTTATTGCCAAACACAGTCCGCAAAGCAACTCGGAATCCGAAATATATTTCAAAGCCGGAAATTATGACAATGCCGAGATTTTAAAACAACGATTAAGTGATGAAATAATTAAAAAATTTCCAAATGCCAAATTCAAAATTTCGGAAAAAGAAAACGCTTTCAAATATATTTTTGAAAACAATCAAGCGAATTTTGAAGTACGGCTGAGAAATAAAAGTTCGGGAAACTCTCCAAATCCGGAAAATATTGCGGAAATTATCAATGAAATAGGAAAAAATTATCCACAGTCGGAAAACCGAAACACTGAAATTGTAAAAAATAATGAGGTAAGGGTTGATATTGAAAAAATGTTGCTTTTTGATATTAATTATCCCGACTTATACGAACAACTTGCAACTTTAACAGGAAATAACGAAATCACTAAATTAAAAAGCAACGACAGTTATATTCCGTTAATTTTAGGAAATAAATCGAACGATTTGAATTCAATATTATCGGGTACAATAAAAAACCAATCCGGCACCCGATATATGTTGAAAGATTTTGTTACAACACGCGAAGTTACGGATATAAAACATATAACGGCAGACAAAGACGGCGAGTTTTTTCTTATAAAATTAGATGTCAAAGATTCCGAAAATACACAAGCTCAAAAGAAAATTGAAGAAATAACCGATAAAACCCAAACATTAAAAGCCGGTTTTTCGGGTACGCATTTTTCCAATTACGAAATGATTTATGAATTATTTTTTGTTTTTTCGGTTTCTTTGTTATTAATATATTTTATACTCGCCGCACAGTTTGAATCGCTTGCAACCCCTGCAATAATTTTACTTGAAATACCGATAGATGTTGCCGGGTCGTTGCTTTTCCTGTACATATTCGATATGTCGATAAATGTGATGTCGCTTATCGGAATAATTGTACTGATAGGAATTGTGATAAACGATTCTATTCTTAAAATTGATACAATAAACCAATTAGTTATGGAAAAAGCAGGTTTGCTTCATGCAATAAAAAAGGCGGGACATCAACGTTTACAGCCTATTCTGATGACAGCTTTTACAACGGTTTTCGCAACTTTCCCATTTCTTTTTATTTCGGGAGCCGGCAGCGATTTGCAAAAACCGCTTGCCGTTTCGCTTATCGGCGGTATGTTGGTCGGAACAATTGTCAGTTTAACATATATTCCGTTTTTCTACTATTTATTGACACGAAAGAAACACATTGAAAAAAAAATTGCAAACGACTGATAAATGATATCAAAAAAAAATATTTTTTTTTATTTTCTAACCGCATCTTCGACCGTATTCATTATCATTCGGCTCGAAATATATCATTTTATTTTTGCTCTTTCGTTTTGGTTAATTGGTTTAATATTAATGAAATACCAAATAAAAATTTACAAAAAAGTAAGTTTTATCATTAAATTTATATTAAGTATTGTTACCGGTTTATTTGTTATCATTTTTCTGCGGACATTTGTTTTCGAAATCCTGACCATACCCTCAAATTCTATGTTTCCGTCCGTTTGTGTGTCCGATATGGTTTTTGTGAATAAAATAAATTCACCTTTTCAATTAAGCAAAAATGATATTCCTTGGGTCGGCATATTTTACAAAAACAGTAAGCCGACAAACAAGATAAATACTCAGCCGGCTTATGCAAAATTAAACGATGTTTTGGTTTTCAAACACCCGATAAGCAATAAAATATACATAAAAAGGTGTGTCGGATTGCCGGGCGAAACCATTACAATAACCGGCAACGATTTTACAATCGGGGGACGTAAAACGATTAAATCTCCGCAATATCTTATAAAATTTTATTTTTCTAATCGCATTAAAACCAAGAATTTTGTATCTACGCTAAAACGTGATAACTTTGAAATGGTTGATACATTTCAAAATTTTATAATTTTTGAAACCGAAAATTTATTTTCGGTATTAAAAACTAAACTTGCAGACTCCGTTATCTGCCTAAACCACAAGTTTCCAAAAGTAAATATTGAAAATTCCGAATCAAATTCGGAGATATATTCTTTACAAATTCCCGCAAAAAATATAAAAATCAGTCTTTCTCCGAAAAATATTCAAAATTATAAGAGAATTTTGGAAAAACATGAGGATCAAACTGTGAAAATATCAAAAAATATCATTTACTTAAATGGTAAACCGACTAACTCATTTTTATTCCAAAACAACTATTACTTTGTTATGGGTGATAACAGACAAAATTCGGAAGATTCACGAACATGGGGCTTTTTACCGGAAAATCAAATTACGGGAAAAGCAGAATTTATTTTATTATCGAAAAAATTGAAAAAAGAACGTTTTTTGAAAAATTTAGATTAAACTTGAAAAAGAACAACTCCGTATCTGATACTAAGACATTCTATTCGCCTTTTGCGATTATTATTTATTTTATAATATTTTCAATTGTGGGTTTGTACCTGATTCCACAGTTGAGAATAAAATTTTTGCCGCACGAAGCACCGAAAATCCTGCAAGTTTCTTTTACGTTCCCCGATGCGTCTTCCGAAAACGTTGAGCTTCATGTTACTTCGGTACTTGAAAACGTAATTTCAACAATTGACGGAATAAAAAATATTTCATCGGAATCAGTTCAATCGGCAGGAAATATTACCGTGGAATTTGAAGATAATAAAGATATTGATTTCGGTCGTTTTGAAATTACAACACTTATAAAGAGTGTCTATCGCAAATTACCACCCGAAGTTACGTACCCTGTTGTAACTAATCCGTCCGAAGAGAAAAACGCAATAATTATATACACATTAAATTCGGAATATGACGATGAAACAACCTATAATTATGCCGTTGAAAAAATAAAACCGCTTTTGGCTCAAACTCAGGGTGTTGAAAATATAACCGTTTCGGGCTGTAATCCTAAAGTTTGGCACGTAATTTTTAACGAATCATTAATGCAAATCTACAATCTGTCGGCTTCGGATTTAAGCAATAAAATAAATGATTTTGTACAAAAATACGATTTGGGTTTGCTCAAAGTCGGCATTTCGGACTCCATAAATTATAGAATAAAAGCAACGGTAATTTCAAACATTATTTCATTAAAAAATATACCGATTACTAAACTAAAAGATAAAATTTTATATCTTGGAGATTTGGCAAAAATTGAATATTCGGTCGATAAACAACGCAATTTTTCAAGAATTAACGGTCTAAATTCAGTATCAATTGCCGTTTATCAAGATAAAAATGAGAATATTATTTCACTGACAAAAAAAATCAACGACAAAATAAAGACCCTGAAATTACCGCCAAAATTTCACTTAAAAAAAACTCATAATGCCGCTGATTTTGTAACCGACGAATTAAATCTGATTCTGGTCAGAACTCTTATCTCCCTATGTCTGATTCTGCTTTTGTTGTATGCAGTTTCACGAAGAATTGAAATAATAATAATCGCCGCGGTAAGCCTGATTGTAACAATTTTAACCTCAGCTGTTTTTTATAATTTTTTTCATTTTGATATAAATATTTATTCGCTTGCGGGTATTTCCATGTCTGCGGGAATGATTGTTGATAATATAATAATGGTATCGGAACACCTGAGAAACAGAAATAATAAAACCATTTTTCGCCCTCTTTTCGCTTCAACAACGGCAACAATAAGTACACTTTCATTAATTTTTTTTATCAACGAAAACGAACTGAAAATTTTATCGCAATTCGGCACGGCAATAGTCATTAACTTAGCTGTTTCTTTGCCTGTTGCATTATTTTTGATTCCGGCTCTGTTCACAAAGTTCAATATCACCGGCAACAAAAAGAAACCTAATTTTAACCGTTTGAGGCTAATCTCAAAAATTAAATCAATTTATCGGCATGTAATAAAATTTATGCTGAAACATAAGGCAGTATCAGTTATTTTTATTGTTTTACTTTTCGGGTTGCCCGTTCATAAATTACCGAATAAAATAGACAGTAAAAATATCACGGCTCAAATATACAACAAAACATTTGGCAGCCGCTGGTACAAACTGAATCTTAAAAGTACGGTGAATACTTTTTTGGGCGGCAGTTTGCACCAATTTACAAAGAAAATTTTTGAAAACTCATCAATAAAAGAGCCTGAAAAAACGAGGCTTTCGATAAAAGCGAACTTGCCGGAGGACATGAAAATTGAACATTTGAATGAAGTATTTACTCGAATGGAAGTATTATTAAAACAATTTAAGGAAATAGACTTTTTTTGTACCGAAATTAATGAATACAACCAAAATTCGATTTCCGTTTTCTTTAAAAAAGAATACGAAACAAGCAATTTTCCGGCATTTCTGAAAAATGAAATTATTAAAAAAGCGCTAAAATATGATAACATAGAATGGAAAATAGACGGTGCCGGAAATGGATTTTCGAATTCGCTGTATGCCCCCGTAAAAAGTGCGGTAATTTTTATTACAGGGTATAATTACGAAGAATTGATGAGGCATTCAGACAAATTGACAAAAAAATTAAAGCAAGACCCCGATGTGAGCGGTATAACGGTTTCTGGAAATATTTATAAGTTCTTTGCGGTCGAAAAATATAATTATCAAATAGAATTTAAGGAAGAAAATATTACTGACGACGATATTTCCAAATTATTAATAATAAATAGTTTAATAAATAAGACTGAAATAAGTCAAAATATAACCTTTGGGGAGAAAACCGAAAAATTAATAATTAAGTCCGACAAATCCGAATCATATAATATTTCGGCTTTTGAAAATCAGGTAATAAAGTACGATTCCGTACAATTCAAATTCCCGGAATACCTTGCAATCGGCAAGCAAGTTTGCCCAAAAAGTATTTATAAAGAGAATCAGGAATTTAGAATAATTATTGGGTTTAATTATGTTACAATGGGAGGTGCATTGACAAGATACGTAAATACACTTGTCGATGAAACAAATGCCGAATTGCCCTTTGGATATAAGTCTTTTACAGAATTGGATTCGGGATTCAAATCAAATAAATCAAAAAAAATATTATTTATACTTGCGGCAGTGTTGATTGTTTTTATTATTTGTGCAATTCTTTTCGAGTCTTTCAAACAATCCCTAATCGTAATTTCACTGATTCCGATTTCATATATCGGAGCTTTTTTTACATTCTCATGGTTCAATATCAATTTCGACCAAGGAGGATATGCTTCCTTTTTCTTGCTTACGGGAATTACCGTTAATTCCGCAATTTATCTGATTAACGATTTCAATACAATTATTAAATATAGAAATATTTCACATTCGGAAGCATATTTGAATGCTTTTAATTATAAAATAAACCCAATTTTACTTACCGTTATTTCAACATCTCTCGGTTTGTTACCATTTGTTTTTTCACATGAAAATAATGTTTTTTGGCGTGCATTTTCTGTGGGCACAATAGGCGGTTTGATTTTTTCGATGTTTGCTGTTTTAATTTACTTACCTGTGTTAATGCTCCCGAAACAAAAGACCGGTAAAAGTTGAATTGCATTATCCGGAAATTTACTGCTCAAATATTCTCACCATATCTTAAAAAATATTCTAAAAAGTTTCATTTCGGCTCACATCTAATCTCAAAAAAACAAACAACATCACCGTAAAAGCCCACAGCGATGAGCCTCCGTAGCTGAAAAACGGTAGCGGAATACCGATTACGGGAGCTAAGCCTATTGTCATTCCGATATTGACCGCAAAATGGATAAATAATATCGATGCCAAACTGTAACCGTAAATTCGACTGAAAGCCGAGCGTTGCCTTTCAGCCAAAAAAACGATGCGAATTATTAAGCCAATAAACATTGCAACTACGGTAAATGTTCCGACAAAACCCCACTCTTCGCCTACGGTGCAGAAAATAAAATCGGTATCCTGTTCGGGCACAAAATCGAGTTTTGTTTGTGTTCCCTGTAAAAATCCTTTTCCGGTGAATCCTCCCGAACCAATGGCTATTTTCGATTGATTGACGTTATATCCAACACCCCGATTGTCTTCTTTAACACCTAAAAATACATTAATTCGTGTTCTTTGATGTTGTTCAAGGATATCATTGAAAATATAATTGATAGAAAAAGTATAAACAATTGCACCGATTAAAACAGCTGACAATACATTGTACACATAAGCCTTCTTTCCAAATTGGACTGCAAAAAATATCGAAACAGTGAGTATGATACTGCTGACAATGATGGTAAGTTGGGGTATTTTTATCGAAAAAAACATATCAATCATTATAAACAGTGTTCCGATACCTAAAAACACAAACAGTCCGAGAATTGTTTCTTTGTATTTCTTTGTATTGAGGGCATAAAAGAGAAGAGTTGCGGCAAATAATACAACAAATATCGTTTCGAGTCCATAGAAAAATGAGACAATAAACAAAAAAATGGCTAAAAAGAACAGAAACAAATAGATTCCCGGCATGCCTTCTCTGAAAAATGGGAAGATGAACGCCACATAAACCAAAGCCGAACCTGTGTCTTTTTGAAGAATAATGAGTGCGAACGGCAAGAGCAGAAGGAGAGTTGCAAATATCTGGTCTTTAATGTGTTTTACTTTGTATCGTTCTTGACTTACAAATCGTGAAAAAGCCAAAATTGCGGCAAATTTTGTAAATTCGGAAGGTTGAATTTTTATGGAACCGAATTCGAGCCAAGCCCTCGCTCCGTTTACTTCTTTTGCAAATGCCAAAACGATAAGCAGAGTGAATATGGATATTCCGTAAATAACATAGGATAATTGGGCATAAACATTACTTTGAATTGTGAATATAAACAGAATAAGTATCAAGGCTATGATTATCCAAATCATTTGTTTGCCGTAACGTTGCGTGAAATCGAAAATATAACGGTGTTCATCGTTATACACCGAGGCATAGATACTTATCCAGCCAAAAAGCACCAAGAGCAAATACAACAAAGCTGTTGTTTTGTCTATTTTACTAAGGACACTTTTTCGTTCAGACATAATTTCTATAAGAGTAACAAATGATGTTTAATTTTTCTGTTTCTTTTCCTGCGGAATTGGTATGGAACCATTCACCATGCGGTCTTCGAGCCATTGTCGGGTTATTTTTCCTGTGAGATATTTTTCTATCATCAAAGAAGCAATTGGTGCTGCCCAAGTTGAACCGAAACCTGCATTTTCGATATAAACGGCGATGGCTATTTGGGGATTTTCTTTTGGTGCAAAAGCAATAAAAATGGAATGGTCTTCGCCGTGCGGATTTTGTGCCGTGCCGGTTTTGCCGCAGATTGCCATGCCTTCGACCCTTGCAATGGTTGCTGTTCCGGCTTCGATAACCAATTGCATGGCATCGATAACGGGCGGAAAATAGTGGGCATCAATCCCTACATAATGTTTTTGTGTGAATTTTGGGTCTATCTGCTCATCGGTTATCGCTTTTACTATGTGCGGAGTGATGTAATATCCCCGATTGGCAAGTGCCGCAGTCATATTTGCTATTTGAAGCGGTGTAAAACCCAGTTCGCCTTGCCCTATAGACATGGAAATGATGGTATTGTAATTCCACTTCCCAAAACCGTAGGCTCTGTCGAAATACGATGACGGATAAACCAAACCCTTTTTCTCGAACGATAAATCGGTTCCCAGTTTCACGCCCAAGCCAAATTTATGCAAATGCTCACGCCAATTGTCGTAGCGTTCTTCAACAGTAATAAATTTATGGTCGGTGAGTATGGCTTTGAAAACATAACAAAAATAGGCGTTGCTCGATGATTGTATGGCACGCGTAAAATTTACGGCACCGCCCACGTGGTCTTTCACAAAATGGCTTCCTGCATTGTAGCCGAAATTACTGATAAACACCGAATTTGTCGTTATAACACCTTCCTGCAATGCGATTAAAGCATTTGCCGGTTTCGATGTTGACCCCGGCGGATACAATGCTTTTAATGCTCTGTTAAAAAGCGGTTTTGTCGGGTCCGATGCTAATATTTTAAAATTTTCGGAACGTTTTTGCCCAACAAATAAGTTCGGGTCGTAGGTCGGCGAAGAGATTAAGACAAGTATTTCTCCCGTTTCGGGTTCCAAGGCAACAATTGCTCCCATTTTATTGCTCATCAGCAATTCACCGTATTTTTGAAGTTCGGCATCGAGTGTGGTGGTAATATTTTTTCCGACAACGGCTGCCGTATCAAATTTTCCGTCTTTGTAGCTCCCCTTCACTTCGTTGAACACATCAACAACTTGTATTTTAATGCCTTTTTTCCCTCGAAGATATTTTTCATAGGATCTTTCAATCCCACTGATTCCTACATAATCGCCTTGTTGATAATATATATCATCTTTAATTTCGGCTTTATTAATTTCGCCGACATAACCCAGCAAATGAGCTGCCGTAACATCGGGATATGTTCGCAGGGTTCGGGTTTCGACATAGAATCCCGGGAATTTATACATCGATTCCTGCAAGAGAGCATAATCGGCTTTACTCATCTGTTTTGATACCGTGGCGGCTTGATACTGTGTTTTTTTTGCTGTTGATAATATCAACCTAAATTCTTTCAACGAAAGACGTAAAATTTTGCAAAGGGCTGTTGTATCAAAGGGTGTCGATTGATTCGGAACATATTTTAAATCGTACGAAGCATCGTTGAGAACGAGTAATTTTCCGTTTCGGTCGAAAATCATGCCGCGGGCAGGAAATTGTGTTAATCGGCGAAATGCGTTATTTTCTGCCGACAGTTTATAACTCGAATCGGTTACCTGAATGTAAAATAATTTGACGATTAATGCCAAAGCAACAAAAAGAAAAATACCGATAATAATATATTTTCTGATATTCAAGGATACATTTTTTTATTTAATTCCTAAAAAAAATGAGATGTGTTAAAATGATAAGTCCTGTGGAAAAAATTACAGTAAGCAATGCACGTAACAATACAAAACCAAAATGTTGAAAACTGAACGCATCGATTGTGAAAAATGCCAAATGATGAATAAAAACAAGAATTAATGTGTATTTTAATATCCAAACAAAACCAAGCGATGATACTCGGGGCTCGGTCCCGGATTCATACCCTTCGCGATTTACCAAGGCTTCTAAAATAACCGGTCGAACGAATGCCGTCAATACGCCGGCTGCTGCATGTATTCCGCCGGTATCCGAAAAAATATCGATCGACAGACCCAGCAGAAAGGACAACATCAATGAAATCCATGGTTTTGTTTCGTAGGGCAACATCAAGATAAACAGAACGTACAGGAAAGGGGTTATGTTCAATGAAGTAACAATAATATTATTGAGAAATAATACTTGTAAAAATAATAAAACGATAAATCGCCCGATGTTGCGAACTAATACATTTATTTCCAATTGATTATGAAATTATTTGTTTTATGAATACGAAAAAATACCATGCACTCTCGTTAATTGTGCTTTTAAATTGATAACTCTTTGATATTAAATATAATCAGCAAATCACGACACTGTTTTAATTCCTTTTAAATTCCAAATATTTATCTTCGCAATCCTTAAAATAGTGATATTCATTTATAGAATTTCCTGTATTTTGGACTGTGATGGCATTATCTTTAAACTGTCCGCTCACAGTTTTTGGTGCTGTATTTCCAATCGGTCCGTCAAAAGTGATATAGCAAACAGAATCTTCAATGTTGATAAGTGCAACGCCTTCCAAATCAAGATGTGTTCCCTTAAAATAGTACTTAAACTCAGTATTTTCTTTTGTTATCGTCAGGGCAATATCGCAACCGGTTTCGGGTAAACGATAGTAACCCGAAATATCAGGTATCGAATTATCCGATTTTGTGTTTTGCAGGCTATCTGCATTTGCTTCACTCGAAGTGTTATTATTGCCGGTGTTTGAACACGACAAACTTAAAATCAGCACAAAGAAAAGGACAATAATTTTTTGAATCATTTTTCTAAAATTAAAGGTATCTGAAAAAAGTTAATAATTGATTATACTCTAATTGGTTGATTATTTGATGTGATGACGTGTTGATTGTGTTGAATATTAAATACTTACAAGCATATAAAAGAAAACAAATTAACTTTTTTTAGTATAATGACTTGATATTAAAAGAAATCCGCATATCAACTTAATAAAAAAATCAATGAAAATATTTTATAAGAGCGTGGATAAGTATTTTTAATTAATTAGTAAACAAGTAATTATCCGTTTATTTTTCAGGATTTTGTAAATAGCGGTCCAACCAAGCTCTGAAAGTTCTTTGCCACAAAATTCCGTTTTGAGGCGAAAGTACCCAATGATTTTCTTCCGGGAAATAGAGAAATTCAGCCGGAATGCCTCTTAAAACAGCTGCATCGAAAGCACTCATACCTTGTGTTGCCGGAATGCGATAATCTTTTTCGCCGTGAATAATTAATATAGGCGTATCCCATTTGTCGATAAATTTATGGGGCGAATTTTCGTACGATTTTTGTGCCGTTTTATTCTGTTTATCCCAATAAGCACCGCCCAAATCCCAATTTACAAACCACATTTCTTCGGTTTCGGTGTATTGCGATTCCAGATTAAACATACCGTCGTGTGCAATAAAAGCCTTAAATCGTTTGTTATGATGTCCTGCGAGCCAGTAAACAGAAAATCCGCCGTAACTTGCACCCACACAGCCCATGCGGCTTGCATCGATATAAGGCTCTTTTGCCACTTCGTCAATAGCAGTCAGATAGTCCTGCATGTTGAGTCCGCCGTAATCGCCGCTGATTTGTTCGTTCCAAGCCTGTCCGAAACCGGGTAATCCGCGTCGGTTGGGTGCTACAACGATGTAACCTCCGGCTGTCATCATCTGAAAATTCCAACGGTACGACCAAAATTGACTTACCGTTGATTGCGGTCCACCTTCGCAGTAAAGGATTGCAGGATATTTTTTTGTTGCATCGAAATGCGGAGGATAGATAACCCATACCAACATTTGTTTTCCGTCCACAGTCTTTATCCAACGGGCTTCCGGTTTTGCTATGCTTAATTGGTCTAAAATATCTTTATTAACAAAAGAGAGTTGTTTTTCGGCTTCTGTCTTCATATCAACCGAAAATATTTCGTTGGGCATCGACATGGATTGTTTAACGGCAATCACCGAATTTTCGGCTTGTTCCGCCCAAACGTAATTATGTTCGCCCTTTGTAATGGCTTTTATTTCTTTTGTCTCAATATTTATTTGATATATTTGGTCGCGTGCTTGAAAATCGCTGATAAAGAAGAGTGATTTTCCGTCTTCCGCCCACGATTGACTTTCGGCATTTTGGTCAAAATTTTGAGTCAAATCAATTATTTGTCCGCTCGATAATTCCTGAATCATCAATCGGTTTTTATCCGATTCGTAACCATCGCGAGCCATGCTCAGCCAAGCCATCTTTGTTCCGTCGGGCGAAAAAACGGGTACTTTGTCGTATCCCAACATGCCTTGTGTTAAATTTTTAGTTGATTTTTCGGCTAAATTGTATAAAAAGATATCAGAATTTGTTGATAAGGCATATTCTTTCCCTTTTTTCTTAACACAAGTGTAAGCAATTGATTTACTGTTTGGTGTCCACGAAATTTCTTCTTCGCCGCCAAATGGTTTGAGCGGACTGTCAAATTCTTCACCTTCCATAATATCAGTTCCTGATGAAAATTTTGTACCTTTATAATCGGCTGTAAAAATGTGGCTGTACGAATCGGTCCACGTATCCCAATGGCGATACATCAGATCGTTAATGATACGAGCATCGGCTTTGGGTAAATCGGCATAAATATCCACAACGTGTTGAACCAAATCAACTTCTGCGGTAAAAAGGATTTTAGATTGGTCGGGTGAATATTGAAAACCGGAAATACCTGCTTTGATATCGGAAATTTGTGTGCGTTGGCTTCCGTCAGCATTCATTTCCCACAACTGCATCGAGCCACTTTCGGTGGAGAGAAAACCGATTTTCTTGCCGTCGGGACGCCACTTTGCACTGTATTCACTGATTTTTGTGTTGGTTATTCGAGTTATTTCACCGCCGTTCGCAGGCATTGTGTAAAGTTCGCGGTTGCCTTTATTTTGTTCTTTGTTGTAATAAGCAATTCCGAACAACAGAGCTTTTTTGTCGGGCGAAATGCTGATTTCACTCAATCTGCCAAACGACCAGAGAACTTCGGGTGTTATAATGTCTGATTCGAGTTTCAGGTTTTGTTTCTCGATAATCGGCAAGGAATTATCGGTATTCGGGCTTTGAGGATTTTTTATTTCGGTACAAGCCGATAAAAGAAAGCTTGCCGCAAAAGCAATCAAAAGGATTTTTTTTAACATCGGAATGTGGGTTTTTTATTTTGACGAAATTACAATTTTCATTTGAAATGTAGAAATTTTAATGTATATTGTTCAAAATAAATTTTGTTGAATAGGGAATGGTTTTATCTGTAAAAAATTAAAATGATTATTCAACCGAAAACCAAACAATTGGACAGATGACCTAACATTGTTTTTTCCTCACCTCAAAAACAAAAAAATATGCAAAAAATTCTTGAAAATGAACGTGTAAAGTGTTTTTATGATGTCGAATATAAATTATTTCTTGTCGAATGGAATGATAAAGCCATTACATACGAACAATATCAAGAGCCCTATATTTTTCTTTTGGAATACAATGAAAAAATCGGGAAAACAGCCCAGGCTGTTATTGTTGATATCCGAAATCAAAAAGTAATTCAGCCTCATTTTCGAAAATGGTTTGAAGACGTTGCAATCAAAAGAGGAATAGCTCAGGGCTTGAAGAGGGCTGTTGCTGTTTCAAACGCCAATGTTTTTAAAAAATATTATTTGAATAATATTGTTAATTCAAGCAGTAGATTTGGTTTAACATTAAAAATATTTAATACCGTTGAAGAAGCTAAAGAATGGTTGAAAAATTTTCAGAATTAACTTGTAAATGCGAATCAAGAGTTTAAATTTTAAATGATGAATATGTTTTTGCTAATTTTCAATAGCCCCTACACGGTTAGTGAGCTTGTCGAACAAATGTCGGAGTGAAATTGGTAAAGCAAATATCGCCGGAATCGAATTTTGGTTAAACTAATAAGTTTTTCCCGGCGAACGGCAAAGCTCTCAACGAAGTTAAAATGAATAACTGCCGTTTTATTCCGCCGGAAAATAGATTTTGTTTCAAAACGAAATTACGGCACCGGCGATTGTACATCAATATTTTAACCCCGACATAAATGGCGGGGCAATTCAAATAAAATACAATGTTTAATCCTTGATTCGCATTGTAAATAAAAAAATACGAAGAGTAAAAAAATCATCAACGAAATCAAAAAACTGTTTGCATGTTGCGAAACAGTTTTTTTTATGTTTTGTAAAAAAAATAATAAATATCTTTTCTCTAAATTTGTCGCCTTAATTTTAATATCATTTATAATAAAAAGATTACGGCTTTATGGAAAATAAAAAGGCAATTAAGGGTGGTGAATTTATTGTTAGAGAAGGCGATATTGATGAAATTTTTATCCCCGAAGAGTTTAATGAGGAGCAACGATTGATAGCACAAACTTGTCAGGATTTTTTGGAAGCAGAAGTTCTTCCGAATCTCGACCGATTAGATGCACACGAAGAGGGATTGATGCCTGCAATATTGAAAAAAGCCGGCGAATTGGGTCTTCTTGGAATGTCGATACCGGAAGAATACGATGGATTTGGTCAGGATTTCACAACTTCGATGTTGGTTGCCGATGTTTTGGGAGGCGGATATGCCTTTTCGGTTGCCTATTCAGCCGATACTGGAATTGGAACTTTGCCAATTATGTATTACGGAAACGAACAACAAAAACAAAAATATCTACCCAAATTAGCTTCCGGGGAATATTTGGGTGCTTATTGTTTAACTGAGCCCGGTGCCGGTTCCGATGCCAATTCAGGCAAAACAAAAGCCGTTTTGAATGCAAAGGGTACACATTACATTGTAAACGGGCAAAAAATGTGGATAACAAACGGTGGATTTGCCGATGTTCTCACCGTTTTTGCAAAAATTGATGAAGACCGTGCTTTAAGTGCTTTTATTATCGAACGTACATTTCCCGGTATAACCTTCAACCCCGAAGAACACAAAATGGGAATTAAAGGCTCATCGACACGACAGATTTTCTTCAACGATGTTGCGGTTCCTGTAGAAAATATGCTCGGAAAACGTGGCGAAGGTTTTCGTATTGCATTGAATATCTTAAATTTAGGGCGTGTTAAATTGGGTGCAAATGTTATCGGTGCATCTAAAATGGCAATAACCCAGAGTGTTAAGTACTCGAACGAAAGAAAACAATTTAAAATGTTGATTTCAACTTTCGGAGCCGTTAAATATAAACTGGCTCAGCAAGTTATCAAAGCATTTGCCAACGAATCGACTGTTTACCGTATCAGCCAAAATATTGAAGATGCCGTGAAGCGAAATATGGCAGAAGGCATTGAGAAAGGACAGGCAAACGTTGAAGCTCAACGCGAATTTGCAATCGAAGCTGCTCTTATTAAAGTATTTGGTTCCGAAATGTTAGATTATGTTGTAGATGAAGGAGTCCAAATTCACGGCGGTATGGGATATTCTTCTGAAACGCCTATAGAAAGAGGGTATCGCGACTCCAGAATCAATCGAATTTTTGAAGGAACCAACGAAATCAACAGAAACGTAACGGCTGATACTTTAATAAAAAAAGGACAAAAAGGTGATGTTCCCATGTTTGAAAAAGCTGCCGAATTAATTCAAAAATTAGATTCGTTGAAAGGCAAACCTTCTTTTAACGGCAATTATTTTGAAAACGTTAGTCAAACAATCAATAATTTTAAAGATTTATTGTTGATATTGAGCGATTCGGCGGCTAAAAAATTTGAACGTAAATTGCCCTATGAGCAAGAAATTTTGTTCAATTTTGCTGATATTATTATGCTCGCTTATGTCGCCGAGTCGGTTTATTTGCGTGTCCGAAAAATCGAAAAAATAAAGGGAGAAGCTGCGGCTAAAATCTATCGTGATATCTTAGATGTTTTCTTGTTCGATTCTGCAAATATTATCTCGAATCGAGGAATTGAAGCCGTTTATTCCACTTTGGACGAAAATGAACAAGCTCCTTATTTGAACGCTGTTTCGTATTTCTCGGCAGTGAAACCCTCGAATGTTAAAGAAGCTCGTCGCCGAATTGCTGATAAATTAATTGACGATAATAAATATAGTTTTTAAGAAACTTATAGAAAAAGCCGGTTCAAGCCGGCTTTTTTTATTTTATTTTGGAAAGAAAAAATCGTTTTTAATCATCTAAATTTTCAATAAATTTTTCGGGATTTATTTTCACATCATCAACTCCGTATTGGTCGAACGGATTTTCGAGTTGGTCTTGTATGTTATCCAGTCCAACGAGCATCGTGGTTAAAAGAATAGGCGTTACAAAAACCAAGCCAATTGCCAAATCCTGGGATACTTTTGCAAAATACGGAGCATAGAGTATGGGTGTTGAATAAATAAAAATTTTACTGTAATTACGCAGCGAACGCGGCGTTCGGTATTGATAAATATGTTTCATATTCTCGAAAGCATCGAGCATTTTGCTGATATATTGATTCGCACGAGAAGCCTCGCCTGATGGTAATCCTTTACTTCGCAACACTTTAACATGCATCGAAAGATTGGAAAATTTTGAATAAACGGCAATCTCACGTTTATCTACTTCTTCTACTTTTGAATGAAGTAAATCGCGACAGCTAATGAGCACATCGTGTAAGAGCATTTTAATTTGCTCGGTGTCCGATTT
The DNA here is from genome assembly GCA_020721645.1 of Draconibacterium orientale. Classification (GTDB taxonomy): domain Bacteria; phylum Bacteroidota; class Bacteroidia; order Bacteroidales; family JAADGE01; genus DYMH01. The sequence continues at coordinate 18,128 of DYMH01000020.1, read as the reverse complement.
TTCAACAACTTCCAGCCAGTCGCGGGTTGCAAAAAACAATGCCCTGCTGTGTGCTTTCAGATTCCCATACAAAGCCAGAGCTGTTTCTCGCCTTTTATATGCCTCGCTGATAGAAAAAACAATTGGAAACACAACGGCGATACCAAGCAAGGTGAGTGGTAAATCGGCAATGATTTTGTAATGCAGACAAACAAAGGTCAATGCAATTGAAATACCTGTTAATATCAAGGATTTCAGATTAAAAATAATACCTAAACTGTTTTTAAAATTCATTGTCTTAATTTTTTTGTAACAAATGTAATGAATTTTAAGTTCAGTTATTAGAAATTATATTATTTTTTCGGAAAAATCACCCATTTTTACTGATTTTTTCCAAGCGATTTTTATCAATAATCAAAATATCTTTTTCTACGAGACTGATAACGGCTTCTTTTTCCAGTGTTTTCAATATTTTCACGGTGCTTTCAGTCGAAATGCCTGCAAAATCGGCAATATCTTTTCTGGATAATAGTTGAAAAATATCCGGATTATCTGTTTTTAAATCATTGATATAAAGTAAAGTATCCGCTAATCGCCCGTTCATTTGTTTGAATAAAACGTTTCCCATGGTTTCAAACAGGTTAATATTTTGGTCGTAGGAACGTTTGATGATGTTGAAGCCGAATGTTCCGTTTTGTTTCACAACTTTTTCAATCGTCTCTTTTTCAATCAAAAAAGCACGACTGTCGGTTAAAGAAACCGAAGAATAACTGATTAGATTTTTTGAAAAAACCGATGATAATCCAATAAATTCACCCGGTTTAATAATTCGCAGATTGAAATTTTTATTGTTATCGCCTTCAATATATTGCTTCACCAAACCATCGATAATAAACAGAACATAAGACGAAAAAGTGCCTTGTTTGGTTAAAGTATCACCTTTTCGAAACAAGACTTGTGTTTTGCTGGCACTTACCAATTCCGTCTCTTCCTGAGAAAGCACTTGAAAACAAGGTGCCTGAATATTACAAAAAAAATCGGAATCGGTTTCGAATATCGTTTTCATTATTAAAAGATTAGAAAATAGGAGAATTTAAATTTTTTTTCTCTTTTTATTTTAGAGCTACAAAATTAATCTAATTCAATAAAAAACTTGTCGTAATTCAATAAAAATCTTGGATTGTACAAAACAAAAATGCTTTGGCGTGATTTTCGGAGCACATATCTTTGCATCATCAATATTCACACTAAAAAAGAAAATTATGTTGTACACAAATTTAACACACATCGAATCGACAGCCGAGCACGCAACAATTTTAAACGAAAACGAAAACGTAATGGTTATTTGCGGACGCATGGGACCGATGTGTATTCCTGTTTACGGCATTGCCGAAGAGCTCGAAACTGAATACAAACACGTAAAATTCTGCGATATGGAATTCGACAATCCGGCATCGGAAGTTATTCGTGCATTGCCCGAAGTTCGTGGGTTTATGGGCATTCCGTTCACAATTTACTATAAAAACGGGAAAGTTGTAAAAGCAACTTCAAGCATCCAATCACGGGCACAAGTTACTGCAATCTTGGACAAAGAATTTGGTGCTTCGTCGAATGCTTAATCGTAATTGTAAATTATTAATGAGTAGTCGTTTGATTTTTAAAAACAATACGGATTTAATAATTTGCAAATAAATTTGTCCTGTTACTAAGTTTATAAGTGAAAAATGAAATTCATTTTTCCCAAAAAAAAATATTTACGAAAAAGGATTAACGATTTTAGTTGATATTAGTGCAAAAATCGTTAATCCATAATCGTAAATATCAGCAATGAACAATTGATTTTGTTTGAATCGACATAAAAAATCATACTACAAAAATGAATACTGAAAATCATTTCGACAGCATTGTTATCGGTGCAGGTCCTGCCGGATTAACTGCCGGAATTTACTTATCGCGTGCCCGCCTGAAAACACTAATCCTCAACGAAGGTACAGTCGGCGGACAAATGGTTCTTACACACGAAATTGCAAATTATCCGGGTGTTGAAAATATCAGCGGATATATGTTGTCGAATATCATGAAAAAGCAAGCTCTTTCTTTTGGTTGCGTGATAAAATCGAATATTGCAATCGAAAATTTAGAACTTAAAGGTGCTATAAAAAAAGTAACGCTCTCCGACGGAAAATCATTTACCGCCGACAGCATAATCCTAACGCCGGGCGGACGTTCGCGTACATTGGGAGTTGAAGGCGAAAACACATATAAAGGCAAAGGAATTTCGTATTGTGCAACCTGCGACGGCGATTTTTTCACCGACCGCGAAATTGTGGTTGTAGGCGGAGGAAATTCGGCTCTCGAAGAAGCCGTTTCGCTCACAAAATATGCCTCGAAAGTTACGGTGGTTCACCAATTCGACCATTTTCAGGCTTTTGAACATGCCATTGAAGAAGCAAAAAATCACCCCAAAATCAATTTTATAATGGAATCTACTATTTTGGAGTTTCACGGAAACGAAAATCTCGAAGGTGTTGATATTAAAAATTTGAAAACAGGAAAAACAACAAATTTTAAAACCGATGGCGTTTTTATTTTTATCGGTTACATTCCGAATACCGAATTTATTAAGGAATCGGTGGAATTGAATCAATGGGGCGAAATTGTTGTTAAAACCGATATGTCCACCAATATCGAAGGCGTTTATGCAGCGGGCGACTGCATCGTAAAACGTTTCCGACAGGTAACAACAGCAGTTGGCGACGGAACCGTGGCATCCCTGGCAGCATCGAATTATCTGCATGAAATGAAATCCAAACTTAAAAATCAACCCGCTAATTAATTCATTTTCAACTTTATACTTTCAACTTTTATGCAAGCAGCATTTATTATTATAGCAGTTATCATTGCAATTTTTGCAACATTGCTGATTATCGGCAGAGCGAAAATGAAAAATATTCCGTCGGTTTCCGACAATCAAAATATTTTAACACTTACCGATACAAATTTTCAAAATCAAACCAAAGACCGCATTGTACTTGTCGATTTTTGGGCAGCTTGGTGTGCTCCGTGCCGAATGATGGCTCCGATTTTGAACGAAGTTGCCGACGAATTGTCGGACAATATGCACGTGGGTAAAGTAAATATCGAACAATATCAATCTTTGGCACAAAAATTCGCCGTTCGCAGCATTCCCACTTTGATCCTTTTTAAAAACGGGAAAGAAGTAACTCGCTTTGTGGGCGGGAGAAGTAAAGATTTTTTATTGAATCAAATTAGAAAGCATAAATAAAATACGGAAATTTGAGAATGTGGAAATTAGGAAATGATTAAAAACATCAATAAAAATATTTAAAAAATGGAAAAAGTAATTTCACATGTCGATTTTACAACCAAAGCGGCACAAAACGATAAATCATTTTTACTGTTATACAAAACCGGCAACGAACAAAGCCAATGTGCATTTAAAAATCTCGAAGAAGCAGGTTCGGGCACTAAAACAACAGCCATTTTTGCTGCCGATGTTGCAGAAGTTCGCGATATTCATACAAATTACGGAATTTCGAGCGTTCCGTCATTGCTGATTTTCGAAAAAGGGAAATTCGTTAATGTAGTAAAAGGTTGTCAGGAAAATACATATTACAAGGCTTTACTCGACAATGCAATCTATCAACCCTCGGCAAATGTCGAAGGAAAACCGTCGAAACGTGTTACAGTTTATTCCACACCAACTTGTTCGTGGTGCAACACGCTAAAATCGTGGTTGCAAAAAAATCATGTTCATTATGCCGATATTGATATTTCGGCAGACGAACGTGCCGCCCAAGAATTGGTGAAACGCAGCGGACAACAAGGCGTTCCGCAAACCGACATCAACGGCGAAATAGTTGTAGGCTTCGACCAAAACCGTTTGAAAAATTTATTGGGATTACAATAAAATGAGACAAAAATTACATTATTTCCCAATAACAGCATTTTCTGTTGTTATGGGATTGTCTGGATTGTCGATAGCTTTCGGAAAATTTTACCACATGCAGTGGCTGTCGCGATATTTCTACGACATTTCAATTTTTACTGTCTTGGGGTTATTTCTGATAATCAGTTTCATGTACGGAATGAAATTTATTTTGGCACCGGAAGAAGTCAAAGCCGATTTTCGACATCGAATCAGAATTAATTTTTTTTCGGCTATCAGCATTTCATTGCTCTTACTTTCCGTGGCATTTTATACATATTACCCAATACTTTCAGTGGCATTGTGGTGGGCAGGAACGATATTGCATTCACTATTTATGTTCAAAACCGTAAGTTTTTGGATTCAGCACAATTTTGAAATTCAGCATTTTAATCCTGCATGGTTTATTCCTGTTGTCGGAAATATTCTGATACCTGTTGCCGGAGTGGAATATGCACCTATGATTATCTCGTACTTCTTCTTTGCTGCCGGATTTTTCTTCTGGTTTGTTTTGTTTACGATATTTTTGTATCGAGCTGTGTTTCACGGACAATTGCCCGAAAAATTTATTCCCACATTTTTTATTTTGCTTGCACCGCCGGCAATCGGTTTTATTGCATACATGCGAATAACCGCAAGTTGGGACGCATTTTCGAGTTTCCTTTTGATGCTCACATATTTTTTTATCATTTTGCTTGCCGTCATGTATCGAAGTTTCAACCAAATCAAATTTTTTATGTCGTGGTGGGCTTTCACGTTTCCGCTGACTGCTGTTTCTATCGCTTCGGTCGTTGCATTTCAGGTAACAAAATACGATTTTTACAAATATGCAGCATGGACAATGCTCTTTGTTGCTCTTACCGCAATTTCAATTGTAGCATGGCAAACCATTATTCATATCCGTAAAGGCGAAATTTGCGTGAAAGAGGATTGATTTTTAGACCTTAGACAAAAGACACAAGAAATAAGCTATCTGAAATAAAAATTAAGATAGATATTTGGGACGAATCATATATTTTAAAGATTAAAAAAAATGAAGACAAAATTAACAGCCGTTGTTTTTGCAGTTTTCGGTATGATACTCGGAGTTATTTTCACCGGAATAGCCGTCAATTTGTCGGCAGGCAGAATGATGCTTAAAGAAATAAAAAGTCCGTACGACTACGAAAAAACCGTAGAAATGATTGTAAAACGTGTGAACGCAATGCCCGAATGGCATAGTGTTACGGTTTACGATATGAATAAAGAAGTAACTGAGCACGGCGGAAAACCAATTGGAAAATACTGCATAATTAAATATTGCAGCGGAAAATATGCTTCGCAAATGCTGATTGCCGACGACCGCAAACCAATGGGTGCCATGATGCCAAAAGCTTTTGCGGTTTACGAAAAAGCCGATGGGCAAGTCTATGTTGCAACATCGAACGGTGCAATTATGGGCAAGTTATTCGGAGGAAAAACCGAAACAATGATTGAAAAAGTATCGCTTGAAGTGGAAGAAATGTTGAGATTTTTGAATTTCAAATTCAGCATATTCTAAAAAAAGCCCACAAAACAATCAGATAAAAGCGAAAATTTTATGAACAAATTTTTCAAATTTATAATAAATAAAAGATTTATACTGTTGTCTATTTTCGGCACAACACTTTATTTATTAATATCTTATTTTCAAATTTCGCTTTGGTATATTTTGGGAGCAGGAATCGTTTCGGGTTTAATTTTCGGAAAAGTATTTTGTCGCTGGATTTGCCCTGTGGGTTTGGTGATGGAGATTTTGATGAGCCTGAATCCGAACGGCAAAGTTAAACAAATGTATCAATATCACAAATTGGGTTGCCCTATTGCTTGGGTTTCCGGATTATTGAACCGATATTCATTATTTCGCATAAAAATTAATACAACAAATTGTTTAAATTGCGGATTGTGCGACAAACAATGTTATATTTCGACACTCGAACCGGCAAAATTCAGTTTGTACAAAATCGATTTGGCGAATCCCGGCGACAGCTACACCTGTTCCAAATGTTTGAAATGTGTCGAAGTGTGCCCAAACGGCAGTTTGACTTTTAAAACTTGAAAATTAAAACATTTTTCGATTCGCATTTTTTTATAAATTTGCACACATTCTTTTTGTGTTCAAAAAAAATAAAATCATCATAAAACATTAAATTAATTATATCAATATGAAAGAGTTACAACCATTAAATCAGAATGTGATTCTCGACATCACGGAGTCGAATCAAGAAAAACGCACTGCTTCCGGTATCATTATTCCCGATTCGGCAAAGGAAAAGCCAAAAACAGCACCCGTAACGTGGATGGGCGTGATTGAAAATGCCGAAATTAAACCCGGCGATACTGTAATGTTCAAACCATTCAGCGGAACAGAAATCGACTTTGAAGGCAAAAAATATTTGATTCTGCCCTATGCCGATGTATTGGCAAAAATTGTGGAAACAGAGGAAATTTAAGTAAAGGTTAATTATTAATGAAGTAATAATTCGATTTTCATAAGAATATCGACATTATAATATACAAATAAATCTAACCGATTACTTAAAGCGTTTCAATTAAAAAAAACGGTCAATTTGAGAGTTTCAAATTGACCGTTTTTTCTTTCTGCTATTTTGTTGATTTCACTTTAAAAGTCCAAGTGAAATAAAATTCCGAAACAACATCACCGAAAGTGTCTTTCCCTGTAGATTTTGCTGTAACAACAACTCCTTCGCCGGTTACAATGCTTTGTTCCACAGCATTTTTTATTGCCAACCCGTCCATGCAGGTGAATGAAATTTTTGAAGTCGCTTTTTTTGTGAAATTAGCTTTCATATCAAAAACTAACATCGAAACCGAAGGATTTCGTTGATATACCTGTGCCATTGCTAAAACGCCGGTCGAAAGTTCGGCTGCCATTGCTTGTGAAGCAAAATACACGGATTTGAACGGATTTTTGGTCAAAAATTTGAAAGGAATACTCACAACAGCTTTCTCTTCGCTTATTTCGGTAACTTTCAATCCCGAAAAAAATGCCGAAGGCAAATTTTTCAACATAAACAATCGAAATTTGAAATTATTTTGTGCCGTGTGTATGAATTTTTCTGATGAAATCATTCGTATGCTTTGTTAAGTAATTGTTAATTATAAGTTGTTAATTGGTAATGTGTTGAATTGAAAAAAATGTTGGTTAAAATTAATTATTTACAAATGTAAATATAATGAGCACGGTCGTAAATTATGTTTGCAAATTGTTTAACTATTTGATATTAAAAGTAATCAGAACATCAAAAAATCAACCAATCATTGTAATGTACATTGTTATTAGTAAAAACAATATTTTTACATCGAAGCATTTGGCAGTACAAAATGATAAACTGCGAAAAAATGTGCCAAACTGCCGGCAATGCAAAACAAATGAAAAATGCCATGTGCAAACGGAATCCGTTTTGAAAGGTAAAAAAACACACCAACAATGTAAGCAATTCCGCCAATTCCAAGCCATAATAAACCACCGGAAGAAAGGTTTTCGTAGAGAGGTTTGACAGCAATGATTATTGTTAAACCCATCGCAACATAAGCCCACGCAGAAACTGCACGATATTTTAATTTGTACCAAAATATTTTGAACAAAACGCCTAAAATTGCCATGCCCCAAATCGCTCCAAAAATACTCCAACCCCAAGCTCCGTTAAGTGTAACAAGTGTGAACGGAGTATAGGTTGAGGCTATCAAAATGTAAATGGCTGAATGGTCCATTTTATTTAGATAATATTTTATGCGGATTCGTCGTGCCGAATGGTACAAGGTGGAAGACAGATATAAAAATATGAGTCCTGCTCCGAAAATAGATGCTCCGACAATTGCCGATGCCGTACCAAAAAAAGAGGAATGAACAATCATTAAAACCGTTGCGGCAATGCTTAATCCAAAACCTACAAAATGGGTAAAACTGTTCACGATTTCTTCTTGTCTGATGCTGATAGTTTTTGTCATTGAAATTTTAAAATTTAAAATAGAATGTATTTTCCCATAAAATACAAAGGTAGCACTTTCCAATTATTTTGACGCAATAAACTTCGTAAAATTCCGACAAAATTTCGTACAACAATAAATTTTTCAATATTAATTTCATACATTTGTTTTTTTTATCAACCTAAAAATTAATGAAATATGAAAAAAGTATTATTTTCGTTGGCAGTTTTGTCATTGGTTTTGTTTTCGTGTAAAAACACTTCAAACAATTCAGGTTCGGATTCCGATTCAACCATTGTAGAAGAAGGCTCAACCGAAGGCGGGCACAAGTACGGAATGAGTAAAGGAATGGTGAAATATACCATGGACATCATGGGCATGAGCACCACATCTGTTCTTTGGTTCGACGATTACGGCAAAAAAGAATGTATGGAAACTTCTGCCGAAATTATGGGCATGAAATCCAATTCTCGTTCGTTTAAAAAAGACGGGTATGCATACAATATCAATATGGAGGCGAAAACCGGTACTAAAATAAAAATTGTTGCCGACCAATTTGACCCAACAGACATGCAATTCGATAAAATGACCGAAGAAGTTAAAACAAAATATAATTTTAAAGAAGAAGGTTCTGATAAATTTTTGGGTAAAGATTGCAAGGTTTACACCATGGATTATCAAGGCAGCAAGGGTAAGTTCTGGGTTTGGGACAATATCGCCCTCAAATATGAAATGAGCCAAAGCGGAATGAAAATTGAAATGAAAGCCATTGAAATTTCCGAAAATCCAAGTTTCCCCGCAGCAATTTTTGATGTGCCCGAAGGAATTACGGTTACGGAAACCAGTTTAGACGATGCTATGAAAGGAATGTCAAAATAATGTCTGTATTTATTCTTTTTACTCTTTCAATAACGGTTTTGTATATTTTCATTATTTTATCATTCGTTTTTGGGTGGTTACGTTTGAAAGATTACAAAACACAAGAAAATCAACGTATTGAAGATGATTCAAATTTATTTTTGACTCTTCTTATTGCTGCAAAAAATGAAGAAGCAACCCTCCGGTTGCTTCTTTTTGATTTAGAAAATCAAACGCTTGATATAGAGCATTTTGAAATCATTATTATCGATGATTTATCGGACGACACAACACCCGAAATTCTTGAATCGTTTCGAGAACGACACCCGAATGTGTCGATATTAAAAACCGACATTTCTGCCCATGGCAAAAAAGCAGCATTGCGTTTAGGAATTCAACATGCACGAGGTAATTATATTGTAACTACCGATGCTGATTGTCGCTTTGGAGAAAACCGGCTACAAATTGTGTATAATTTCTGTTCTGAAAAATCGCCACAAATCGTTGTCGGTCCGGTAGCGATGTGTGGAAACGGTTTTTTTTCTGACATGCAAAGTTTGGAATTTCAAAGCCTTGCTGCCTCCACAGCAGGAGCTGTCGGAATTGGGCATTCAATCATGTGCAATGCCGCAAATTTGGTTTATAAAAAAGAAATTTTCCGACAGTTTCCAAATGCAATGAACGATGAATATTTGTCCGGCGATGATGTTTTTCTGTTACATAAAGTGAAAAAAGAAATAAAAAATGGTATTTTTTATCTGAAAAATAAAGATGCTTTGGTGCATACAAAAACAGAAGCTACACTTTTTTCATTTTTCAGGCAACGCTTGCGTTGGACATCAAAAAGTAGCGGATATTCGGATTTTGATACTTTGCTGACGGCATTTTTGGTTTTAGGAATCAATTTATTGATTGTGATATTATTGACTATGAGTATTTTAAAAGCGGAATATTTTCAACTGTTCATTTTGGTTTTTGTCCTCAAATTGGGAATCGATTTTTTATTGTTAGTGTTGTCGGTAGATTTTTTCGGAATGCGTCGAAAGTTAGTTATTTTCCCTATTTTAGCTCTGATTTACCCTTTTTATATCGTATTTACGGCTTTATTCGGATTCTTTTATCAAAAAAAAAAGAAGTAAAAATTCAAAAATAATTTTTCCGAAATTATACTTCTTCCTTCAAAATATCAAATTACATATCAAAACCTTCGCCGCCTCCGCCGTTTTCGTCGCGTTCGCGTTTTTCGGTTTTGTAATTATTTATTTTATAACTCAACGTAAGCATATAAACTTGTTGCTCTCTGCGAAAATCATTAGTGATGTTGTAATTAGTTCCGTAGCTTGTCGATTCGTGTTTCGATATTGCAAACGGGTCTTGTGCTTTGAGAACAACCGAAAGTTTTTTGCCGAAAAATTCTTGCCGCAGCGATAAATCCAAACGATACATTTCTTTTTCCGTTCCTTGCGATTCTACGGTCGGGCTTTCGTAACGAGCATTAATTTGAAATTTCGTAGTTTTGCTTAAAGAAATCGTCGAGTTGAGGCTCAATTCGGCATTCGTACTGCTTAATGTTTTTGGCTCGTTGTTAATATCGGAATACAATTCGTAATAAAAAATGTTGGCTGCCGCAAACACTTTAAGCCGGCGTGCAATATCTAAATTCGACGACAGTTCGGCACCTACGGAGTGCGTTTCGTTTACGTTGGCAAACGTGTGAATCATAATATCTTCGGCACCCAAAGTTTCGATATGATCAATACCGTCTTTTTCGTGTCGATAATACGCATCTAAAACAATGGTTTGTCTGCCAATCATATGTTGATAGCTTAAATCATAGGAGTCGATAAATTCGGGACGCAAAGCCGGATTGCCGATTCGCATGGTGTAGGCATCGCTCATTCCGGGAAACGGATTCATGTTCCATTCCTGAGGGCGATTGACGCGGCGACTGTATGCCGCTTGCATTTGACGACCTTTCCCAAAATCTTTCGACACGCTGAACGAGGGGAAAAAATCGAAACGATTTACTTTATATTCTTCCGAACTCGTTTTTTGATTCAAATATTGATTTGTGTATTCGGCACGCAAACCGGCTTTAAAATCCAGACCTGCAAATTTCGAAGAATAGGTCGAATAAACCGATTGTATTTCACGTTTAAAATCCATCGAATTGCTCATCAACGCATCATCAACCCAAATCGAATTCAGAGTATCGAATTTGCTGTAATCGTAATCTCCTACAACTGTCGAGCTTTGATATTGATATCCCGCCTCAAAAATTTGTGTTTCGGAAATAGGCAATGTATAATCCGATTTGAGAGTCATTCGGTTTGTATTTCGATCTTGAATGTTCTTATTTTTTAAGATGATATTCATCAAATTCCATTGCGAATCCGTTAAATCTTGATTTGAAGTACTTTCTGTTTTCCCCGGAAAATAGGAATACGAGCCGGAAAACAATATTTTATGCCCTTTTTGTGCAAAATTATGTGTGAAATCGAGGCTTCCGGTGTAATAATTGCCGTTCATATCGAAATTACTGCTTCCGAGTGAGTATTCTTGAAAATCATCGTAAGAATGATAATTATAATATTTTGACTCCAAGGCACGAAGCATTCCGTGTTTTCCGATTTCACCGGTGAGCGACAAAGTATTTTTATCGTTCAGAAAAAATTCCAATCCGCCTTTAACAGAATAATTCTCCATCAAAAATTGTCCGGTTCCTATTGTTTGCAAATAATTTACGGAATCATTCGAATAACTCTCCCGAAGCGAATTTCGTTTTCCTTCGTTATTGCGATGTGCATAGGCTGCCGAGATGAAATAGTTGATTTTTTTTGTTCGCAGATTGAACAGAAAATCGCCCGAATATTTGTCGTTAGTACCCACCATCGCATTCACAACGCCGTTGAAACCGCTTTTTTGTTGTTTTTTCATCACCACGTTAATGATTCCAGAAGTTCCGTCGGGGTCGTATTTTGCCGAAGGATTGGTGATAATTTCGATATTATCCACCGCCGACGACGGAATTTGATTCAGTGCGTCGCTGCCGCTGAGTACCGAAGGTTTTCCGTCGATAAGAACCGTAAAATTTGAGCTTCCGCGAAGCGAAACATTTCCGTCCACATCAACTTTTACCGAAGGCACACTTTCCAGCGCATCGACTATGGTGCCGCCTGCTGCATTAATGTTTTGCGACAGATTGACCACTTTTTTGTCGATTTTATATTGCATTTGATTTTTATCTGCCGTAACATTCACTTCGTCAAGAACTTGGTCGGCATCTGCGAGTCTTACTTCACCGCAATCGAAAACTTTTGAATTAGGTGTTACTTTAATATCAGAAATAGTTTTCTTGTGAAAACCAATAAAATCAACAATGATATAGAATTTGCCGTAGGGAGTTTCGGTAATTTCAAAACTTCCGTCGTCTTTCGTAGCAGCTCCCGAAATTAAAGTTGAATCTCTTTGCGAGTAAAGCGCGATTGTGGCATACGAAATATTTAAACCGGTTTGCTCACTTTTAACATTTCCTTTGATGATGCCTTCTTTGGGTCCGGCTTCCATTTTACTGCCCGAATGGCTGTTTTGCGAAAATACCGCACTAAATGTTAAGATGAAGATAATTGTCAGAATATTTTTTTTCATTTTTCAGAGATAATAATTTTTTGAGTTGATTTGACTTTGGGTTTTCAAAAAAGTTTAAATTGAGATGAATAATTTTGGTGTTTTTATCTTTTTTGGGAATTAAAATATACTAAAAACGGTTTATTTGTTTACTTTTAGATGTTTGTAAATGTTTAATATTCAGCATGATAAGCATATCATTACATCAAATAATCAACCAATCAAAGTATATATTTCTTTTACGCTTATCCCGGATAAAACCTAAAATGATATTTTGAAACAATTTTTTATTTTTGAGACGACCGCAAGTCGTCTCTACACAGCATGCAGAAAGTTTTGCACGTAGAGACGTGTTGCACACGTCTCAAAAAATAATTTCTTTTTTCACTGTTTTACAATAAGATACAAATTTTACAAACTATATAGGTAATAATCGGGATAAGCATTTTTCTTTTTATGTTGAGGTGAAAATCAAAAAAACTGCTTAAAATTAAGCAGTTTTTTTGAGATTAATTTTGGGAATATTTAGAGAAATAATCGCATTCGCGAATCACTTCTTGATAATATTTTGTATCTGAATATAAGGTTGATAGGAGTTTGAAACCGTTCCATGCTTTGAAATCGACATTGTTACTGTAATCCCATTCCGATTGGGAATATATGGATTCGTTGTAAAATTCGTTTCGTTCGCACTTGGCAAGCATGTATGCACATTTGGCTTTTTGTTCGTTTGTGGCGGCGACATCGTATGCGTTTTGATAATATTTTTTTGCAAGGCTCATATCGGTTAGCATATTTTTGTATTCGCCTGCAATATCCCAAGCCGAATAATAATCTGTTCCTATGATTTTCCCTTCGTAGAAAAATCGAGCATTGCCGAAATGCGAAATATTATAAAATGCGTTTCCGAGTAAAAGATTATTGTTATATAGCTCTTCACCGTTTTTTAGTTTATTCTGCATAATTTGAATGATTTCGACAAAACGCAGTTTGCTGTATTTGGTTTTCTGTAAAGCAGCATGGTCGCAATCGTGGCAGTCTTTGACATTTCCGTTAAACGGGTTTCCTTTTAACATTCCGTCCTTAATTCCTTCGGCTTTTGCCATAAAAACCTGAGCGTCATCTGTTTTATTTTCGTAGGTTGCCCGTACGGCTTGATAGGCATAAATATCGTTCAAATCAATAGGATAAATGCTTGCAGCCATTTTTTCGTATGCCGATTTTGAATTTTTCGACAGGAACGTTTTCATGGCTTCTAATTTTTCCGGGTCTTGATAAAAACCATTTACAGGATTGAATAATTCGGCAAAAACAGCATTATTTTGTGCGGCGTACAATGCCGAAATGTAGGTATGGCTCCACGAAAGAGCTTTTTCGTATCGAAATCCATCGGCAGATGTTTTGTAGGCATCGAAATAAATCCAATTCAAATCGGATAGAATTTTTGTTTCGTTATCGGCATTCATCTCGGTAATTTCGCTCAAAGTATTCACGAATCGCAGCAAGCGTAATTGTTGTTTATAGATTTCGTTTGTGCCGATTTGTTTTTCAGATTTATCGAAAAACTGACGTGCCGCAACATAATCAGCGTTTAAGGTTTGAAGATAACCTACCGCTAAATTCCACAAATACGGTTTTTCGGTTTTTTCGGATAAGGCTATGGTATTGATAATTTTTAAAGTATTGGCATCGAGAATTTTTTTCAAATCGTTTTTATAAATCGTTGGCGACGTAAGCTCGATTTCGTGCAATTTTTTTTCTTCTTTGTTTACGGCACGTGTGAGAAGATAATTGAGATGTTCGCTTTTGGGATTTAATTTATAGATTTCGTCGATGGCGCGTATTTCATCAACATAATATCCTAAAAGAGCCCAAAGTGCGGCTTTTTCGTTGTTATTTTGAGCCAAATTGAGCGACTGATTCCAATCGGTTTCGCTTTGCGGGTGAAAATCGAAGGCGGCAACGATTCGCAAACTCGGACATTTATCGAAAACAAGGCTGTTTAAATAATTGGAACGCGAAAAATTTCCTGCTTTGTATTCGGCACCTGCAACATAGGATAAGGCTCTGTAATACAATGTATTTTTAGGAAATTCGTTTTTTGTTTTTTCGAAAAATGAAATGACTGATTTACGTGTATCACTGTAAAAATAAGCTTTTACGGTTTGAAACCAATAGCGATTTTGCAGAAATTTATCTTGTGTCTTTTTATATTTTTGTTCGGCTTCTAAAATCAAATCGGGTTTTACATTAGAGTCAAGTACGGCATTATCGTAATTCCAATAATCGATTGAATTTACGGTACTTTGTTCGATTTTTTTTGCAAGATTCAAAAACTCAATAAATGCAACAATTTTGGGGTCGTTTAAATTAATTTGTGAATCCCATTGGTTATAAGCGGCATTTTTGGTTTTATTCGAAATATAATCAAATAAGCCTTCGATATCAATTTTATTGTCATTATCGAGTAGTAAAAACCGGATTTGCGATTGATTCATGCCATTTTTCAGATACACTGCCCAATCGGTAAGAAGTTCATCGTTGAAACGTGAAATGTGTTTGTCATCGTAATTGATGCCGTAAAACATTTCGTAAGGCGAATAAAGAAGGGGTTTATAGGATTTTTCAACAAACGGTTCGGGCGCAAAATCCGAATATCCGAACCATTGCGAATCATCGCCGGAACATGCCCAAACAATGCTGAAACCGGCAATAAAGAGGAAGCTAAAAGTGATGAGTAAGCGTTTTAAAATTTTGGTTTTCATGGTCGAATTGTTTTAAGTTTATAGAATCTAAATCGTAAAATATCAGATTTTTAGGTGTTATTGAGAGGTGTGTTTTCAAATCGTTGCACATTTCTGTTATTTCTTCAAAATTAATGGATTCAATTTTAATTTCATCGTTTTCTTTAAAATAATATCCAAATTTAAAATTTGATTTTTTTACTTTGATATTATTTTCATCAAGAACAAGAAAACTACTGTCGTAATCGAAATTTTGAGCATTGACTTTGCTGATTAAATTTTCGATTTTTTTATTGCGAATAAGAACGGCACGATAAAAAATGGGCAAAGCAATATCTAAATCTAAGGGATATTTTCGGAGCGAAGGCAAATATTTTTGGGCAATCGAGCGGTCGTAAACCGAATTGAGCGAATCGGCTGCAAGAGTTCCCATGTTGTAATACATGAGAACGCCGCTGTCGGCACCGGGAATGCCGGTTTTGGTGTAATATTTTATTTGATGTAAGCGAATGGTTACCGAAAGACGTTTTTGACTGATTTTTTTAAATACGGCAATGAATTTCATGAAATTATCGCGACTTTTGAGTGTCCAATCGCAATCGATTTGAATTTCATTGCACGAAATGTTGTTTTTGGTGTTGATTTGATTGATTAATTTGATGATGTTTTCTGCGGTTTGGCTTATATTCAGCGATTTGTGGAGCATTGCTGCATTTTTGATATATACGACGGGAACGATTTTGAAATTTCCGGGTTTTTGGGCGAAACGAATTACCTGTCGTGGAAATGGCTTTTGCTCCGAATCTAAATCGACATCGAAATAACGAATATACAAGTTGCGGACATCGTTTTTTTTCAATACATTTTCTTCAAAATCCGATAATTTAAAGTTCGTTTTCCAATAATAAAACGACACTTGCGGAAGGTTTTGCTCTTGCTTACACGAAAGCATAAAAGTTGCTGTAAGAACAAAAAATATTTTTAAAAAATAATTTCTGTTCAAGCTGTTATTTTGAGTTGATTTTTGATTTTCTAAAAGCATTCTAAAACAAAAATTATCAGTTTGAAAAGATAAGAATTGGGCATATATTTGTAACATCAAAAAAAAGAAATAATCTTCAAAATTATGAATATTTCATACATTTCCTTTAAAGAAAAAAAAATCATGTATATTGATTACAAAAGTTGCAAAAACTCACAGGAAATGCTTAAAGTTCTTGAAGATGTTGCTGCGGAATTTCGTAAAACGAACGAACAATTTTTGACCTTGAACGATTTTACAGGTAATTTTGGTAACGATGAATTTTTGAAACGTGCCAAAGAACTTGGTCCGGATATTTTTGATGCAAAAACCCTTAAATCCGCAATTCTTGGTATCACCGGCGTGAAAAAAATATTATTGCAAGCCTACAACAAATTTGTAAAAAATAAACAAGTCCCTTTCGATACAAAAGAAGAAGCATTGGAATATTTGGCAATGTAAAAGGGAAAGTTATCAAGACACAAGTATCAAGATACAAGAAAATTATTTCATTACTTTCATTTCCACATTTCCACATTTTCTAATTTTCAAATTTCCACATTATTTTTTCTTCTTTTTCTTTTTGCGTCTTTTCAATTGTTCAATTTCGGTTGATTTTTTCTCATCTTCTTTGATAAGTGTTTTCCAATCGTCCACGGCTTGCTCCGAAAAATCGATTGTTGTTTCGTATTCATCTTTTTTGATTTCGAGGATTTGAATTTTTTGCCCCAGAAATTCTTCGATTTCGCTGAGCAATTCATTTTCTTCTTCGCTGCAAAACGAAAGGGCGTTTCCTTTGTGAGTACCACGTCCGGTGCGACCCACACGATGCACATAATTTTCGGGGATTTCGGGCAAGTCGTAATTCACAACAAATTCAACACCTTCGATATCGATGCCTCTCGATGAAACGTCGGTGGTTATTAATATTAGAGTTTCGCCCGAACGAAAACGATTGAGAACATCGAAACGATTTTGCTGGTCTTTGTCGCCGTGCAGGGTTTCGCTTTTGATATCGACACGTTCCAAAGCTTTCAACACACGTTCGGCACGGACTTTGGTGCGTACGAAAACCAAAATTTTACTTTCCGGATTTTCTTTAACAACACGTTCGAGAAAAAAACGTTTATCGTCTTGTTTGATAAAAGCTACGGAATGTGTGATGTTTTTTGCAACCGGATCTTTGGGCGAGATTTGAATCCGTACAGGCTTGTAAACCAAGGAATATGCCAATTCTTTAATATCCTTATCGATGGTTGCCGAGAAAAAAAGTGTTTGTCGTTTTTTGGGCAAAAATTTTATTAAATCCCGAATATCGCGAATAAAACCTTTGTCGAGCATTCGGTCGGCTTCGTCGAGAATGAGGATTTTAAGATAATCCAAAACAATGAATCCCTGACTTACCAAATCGAACATTCGCCCCGGTGTGGCAATCAGAATATCGGCACCGGATTGTAATTTTTTTATTTGCGGGTCTTGTTCCACCCCGCCGTATATCGAAATAATTTGCAAATCGGTATTTTTGCTCAAATTCTCGAAAACGCCGGTAATCTGTTCCGCCAGTTCACGCGTGGGCACCATCACCAAGCATTTGATTTCTTTTTCTCGGCGTTTCAACCGATTTTCGCTCAAAATATGCAAAACCGGAATGGCAAAAGCTGCCGTTTTTCCGGTTCCGGTTTGAGCCACTGCTAATACGTCTTCGCCTTTGAGAATGGGAGGAATGGATTTGAATTGAATATCGGTTGGGCGACGAAAGCCCATTTCTGTGATATTTTTTTCGAGAGCAGTATTAAATCGATATTTTTCAAATTTCATAAAATGCGAATAAATTGAAATGCAAAGATAATTGAAAAATGTGAAAATGTTGTGATGTGTTGATGTGATGATGTGTTGCAAAAATGACGGTAAAAAAAATATAAAATGATTAGACTTATTTACTTAATCAATACAATTTGCGACCAATTCAAATTTATGTGCA
>DYMH01000019.1:3741-38124 GCA_020721645.1 Draconibacterium orientale | reverse complement strand
ATTTTAGGTATTATCCGGGATAAGCATATAAATTAAATAAAAATCCCCCCAGCCCACCCCCCCTTTTTTTATGGGGAAGTTTGCAACATACATTTAATTAACATATTAGCTGTATTGAAAAACCCTCAATTTTATCAATTTAAATTTTTTAGTGCACTTTGCAGATAAGTATTTTCAATTTTCTACTTTTCAACTCATTTAACTTCTCCGGTAATATACAGAATTTGTGTCGATTCTTCAATATTCAATGTTAAAGTAACTGTTTTGGCGAAAACACCTACATCTTCGGCATCGTAAATTGTCGTTATATTAACTACTTCTCCCGGTTTTATCGGTCGTTTCGGATATTCGATTTGTGTGCAACCGCACGAACCTTCGGCTTTTGAAATAAAAATTGGCTGCCCACCGGTATTTTTCATTTTAAAAACGGCTTTCCCGGGTTTACCCTGTTTCATTGTGCCCAAATCAATATCTTTTGTGTCCCACGAAACAGCACCGTTTTTTCCCGAACTTAAATCATTTTTGCCCGAATTCCATGTTTGGGCGTTTACAGAAACCGAACCGATTATTGTTGCGAAAATTAAAATAAAAAAATATTTTTTCATAATTTTAGTAAAATTGTGTAATGCTGATTAGACTGCAAAATTGGTAAAAAAGTTTAATGGAAAACGTTATTTTTCAAAATTTATTTTGAAAATTTATATTTCACGGGGGAAATTTGCAGTTATAATTCATAATTTAAGTTTGATATAAATATTTACGCAAATATTTGAAATAATTTGTAACTTGCATCGTAAAAATATTTGCAAAATGAAAACTATATTAACAGAAAAAGAACATCTTAAAAAACAAATTGATTTGATTGATGATGAGGAATTTATCAACGCAGTTAAACAATTGTTTTCTTATTATATTCATAAAAACGAAAGTTCGTTTGATAATATTTTAGAAAAAATAAATTCAGAAGAAAAATTTCAAAATATCGAAAATAAAAAAAAATCGAATTTTTTTGATATATGCGGAATTTGGGAAAATCGTGAATTTAACAGAAAAGAATCTTGGAGGACAAAACCATGATAAATTGCGATACGAATATTATTATAGAGCTTTTTAAAAACAAAGAAGAAAGTATTGAAAAATTTTAAAATATTGGTACAGAAAATTTGTCGATAAGTGCAGTAACTGTGGGTGAATTTTATTTTGGAGCATTGGATAACGTGAGCTTCAACAAATTTTGAAACATTTATTAAACTACGAAATTTTGAATTTAACACCTGAAATTACGTTAATTTTTTTGGAATTAATGAAGAAATTTTCACTGAGTCATCGTCCGTTTATCGGGGATATGTTGATTGCCGCTACTGCCTTGTACTTTGATTATCCGCTATTGACGCTGAATGTAAAAGATTTTCAATATATTCCAAATTTGCGATTGGCAAAATAGAAATTGAATTTCAATTTAAAATTCAATCACTCAAAACAATTTTCGAGTATCCGTTTCCTGTTTTTTTCACTTGAATTTGAACGGGAATTCGGTCTTTGAGTGCCTGAATGTGCGAAATAATACCGATAGTTCGATTGGTTTTCGACTGTAAATTTTCCAAAGCCGCCATTGCAGCCTCTTGTGCTTCGGAGTCGAGCGTTCCGAAACCTTCGTCGATAAACAGGCTGTCGATTCGGGTGTTTTGCCCTGCCAAATCAGACAATGCCAGAGCCAAAGCCAAACTCACCATAAAACTTTCGCCGCCCGAAAGTGTTTTAACAGAACGTTCGGTGTCTGCCAAAAATGTATCAACGATAAGTAAATCGGTATTTCCATTAGTGCTTTTCTTAATATAATAACGTCCAAAAATATCATGTAAATGTTTATTAGCCATCGCAATAAGCTGAATCATAGTAAGTTCTTGGGCAAATTTGGCATATTTTTTCCCGGTAGCATCGCCAATGAGATTGTTGAGAATAGACCAACGATTGGTTTCTTTTTGTTGATTTGCAATTAATTGTTCAATTTCTGAGGCTTGCAGTCGAAGTTTATTGTCGGCAGACAATTGGTTGTGTAGTGTTCCGATTGTTTGATTTACTTCTTTGACAGAGTTTTCGGCTTCCGCAAGAATTTTTTCAAGCTCTTGGATACTCATTTCGGGGAAGTCCAATTTTGTTTGCTCTTCAAGATTTTCTGTTTTCTGATTGATTTTTGAAGCAATTTCAATCATCTGTTTTTGAGTCTTTTCTTTTCGGAATTTTATTTCTTCGTAAACGCTGTTTTCTAATAAATTTTGTTTTGCATCTTCTATATTTAAACAATTGAGTTTTCCAAGTTCAGGTACCAAATTTTCTTTAATATTTTCGAGTTGTCGCCTATTAGATTCCAAATCTTCAAGAAATTTTGATAATACAGCAGTTTCGGCAGACATTTCGCTTATAACAGCGTTCAAACTTTTTCCATTTATTTCAATTTCTGTTTCAATATTTAGAATTGAACTATTAAATTGGTTTTCAACATCTTTTGCATTTTTTCCATTTAATTTTAACTTGATTTCTTCGTTTAATCCATGAATTTGATTTTCTTTATCTAAAATAGATAAATTCAACCTTTCGAGTTCCGGTTTTAGCGATTGCAGGTAGCTGATTTTCTCAATTTTAAGATTTTCATCGGAAACAATATTATTTTCTGTCTTTTTCAACGATTCGAGATTGAAATTAAATTCAATCAGTTTTTGTGCGAGTTCGTCAATTTGTTGTTCAAAAGATTGGTTGCCATTACAAAACTTTGAATATTTGGACATCTTTGAGCTCAAATATTTCTCCGATTCGGCAACCGAATTGAATTTATCGAGCAGGATTTCGAGTTCTCGCTGTTCGCCGATAAGTTTCTCGTATTTCGTTTTCGATTCGGAAATATGCTTCAATTGTTTTCCTTCAATTTCGATTTCTTCCATTTTTGTCGAAAAAGCACTGATAGTATTGATATTCAACTCAAAACGATTCAAATTATCGATGTTCCGAAATTTTTGTACAATATCATCAATTTCGATTTTAATATCGCTGATTTGTTTTTTAAGATACTCGATATTTGCCTGTAAATCTGATATTTGTTTTTCAGTTTGAAATCTCAGTTCATCATATTTTTGTAATTCATTTTTCAACGAATCGAGTTTTATTTGTGTTTCGTTGCTGTGTTTTACATATTCCAAAACATAGGGATGATGCTTGGAACCGCACAAAAAACATGGCTCATCGGGTTTGAGATTTTTACGGTCGTCTTCGTATTTTTTTTCAAAATTTTGTTTTTGAATCAACAGTTCATATTCCGAAATAAGATGAGTTAGATGTTTAGTCTTTTGTTTTATTTCATTAATATTAATTGTTTGTAAATCTAATTTTTCATAAATTTCTTTTATTTCATTTTCCGATTTTGATTTTTTGTCTGCCAGAAAAAAATATTTTTCTGTCAAATTTTTCAAATCTCTAAGAACGGAAAATTCGGAACGTAAGTCGCTGATTTTAAAGTCAATTTCGGAAACTGAAGCGTCATTACCGTGTAATATTTCTGACACTTGATTTTTTTCTTTATTTAGTTCGTGAATTTCCGATTGAATTTGATATGAAGTTTCGACACTGTTTTTCGGATTTTGAAATTTTCCCCGGCTGTTTACCGACAGGTTTCTTAATGCAGACAGTGAATTTTCAGAATCTTTTCGATACCGAAAAAGATTTTCGTTCAACAAAGATAGTTCGGCATTCAAATCGCCCAAAAAGGCGTGTTCGATGTTCGATTTTTCGAGTTTTTGTTTTAATAGCAGATTTTTTGCCGATTTTTCGGCTAATTCGTTCAAACTTTTGGTAAAATTATGTATTTCAAGCCCTTTCTTTTCTTTTTCAGCCTTTAATTCTTTCAAATTTTGGTCAATCCCGATAATTTTACTTTCAGCCGCACGAACATCTTCCAATATCGGTTTAATTATTTCAAAATCCTTTATGACAGCATTCTTTAAATTTTTTGTATGATTTAAAATTTCTATAAATTTCGATTTTTGTGTATTTTTTTCAGCTAAAATATCATTTTTCATGATAATTTTTAAATCAGCCTCTTTTATTTCAAAAATCAATCGAAAACAGGAGTCGATTTCCGATTTCAGAGGTGCAAAATTTTCGTGTTTTTCCAAGAGATTCCGGTCATTTTTCATCGCTTGAGCTTGCAGGTCGATTTGAAATTTTTCGGTTTGTAACTGCACTAATTCACTTTCAATTTTTTTTATGGCATATTTTACCGCTAATTTTTTTTCGGTTTCTTTTTTTTCGTTTGAAATTGAAATTTCGCGAATTTTCAAATTTTCAAACCTATCCGTAATTTCGGCTCGTTGTTCGGGCGACAGGAGTTTTAAATTTTGATTTCTATCTAAATATCTGTCTAACAATTCTTTTTCTGATTTTTGTTTTTCAAACACAGCTTTCCCGATTTGTCGATAGATAGAAATTCCGGTAATTTTTTCGAGCAATTCGCTTCGTTCGTCGGAGTTTGCTTTGAGAAAAGCAGCAAATTCGCCCTGAGAAAGTAAAATAGATTTCACAAATTGGTCGAAACTCAAACCAATAATTTCGGCGTTTTTGGCAGGAATTTCGCTTTTTTTTACATCGAATATCGACTTTTCGATTTCCGACAAAACCATGTTGTAATCTTGCAATTTTCCGCTTTTAGCCCGATGAATACTCCAATTTGAGCGATATTTTTTTCCATCGGTTTCGTAATCAATTTCGGCAAAAGCATCATCAGTGTTTCTTGTGATAACAGCACCAAGCGATTCGATTAAATTCGATGAAAGAGCTCCGGTTCGGGGCGTTCGGTTAAACAAAGCTAAAGTAATCACATCAAGAATCGAGCTTTTACCGGCTCCTGTTGGACCGACAATTGCAAAAATTCCGGCATCAACAAAGGGTTTTGCACTAAAATCGATGCTGTTTTCGCCTTTCAGTGAATTGATATTTTTAAAACGGAGTTTCAATATTTTCATCAGAAAAATGAATTATTTCAACGGCTAAATTAAGAATTTTAAATTCAGAGAAAAGCAAAAAATGACAGCGAAATTTCTTTTTCGAAGCTCAAAAAATGTATTTTTTATCAAAAGTATCGGCTTATCAAAAAAGTAAAGTTTTGTTTTTAAAAATATCTGTATAAATTAGCGTTTGAAAATTGTAGTGAGTTTGTAAAAGTTCGATTTCGAAACACAAAAATTTTTTGTTAAATATCAAATTTTCTGATTTTTACGGGAAATATCAAGAATTTTTCATTTTTTTTTTAGTTTTGCACGATTTATGTAATTTGAAAGACAGTCAAAATATAAAGATGAAAACAGAATTGTTGGAAGATAAAAAGCACATTTATCAGAGCATGCTTGCTCAAAACGTGCAAATATCATATACCGGAGCTTTCGATGGGCAGGTGTTGTCTGTAATTGCAAAGAATATCGAATATTCACTTTCGGAAAATCCCCGTGTCAATAAAAAGATGTTTAAAATTTTTATTGAACTGGCTCAAAATATTTCGTTTTATTCACACGAACAACAAAAAGCTTCCGATGGCAGCATTTCGGGCATTGGCACATTAACGATACAGGAATTTGACGATTATTTTACTTTTGCAACGGGAAATATCACCGATAAAATCAAAATACAGCCGGTTATTGATAAATGCAATGCAATTAACGCCTTAGACAGAGAATCTTTGCGCGATTATAAACGCATTCAACGAAAACAAGCACCGAGCGAAAAAGGCGGCGGAAATATCGGTCTGATTCAAGTGGCTTTAACAGCCGAAAACCCTTTGGAATACAGATTAATACCTATTGATGAAACGCTCGCATTCTATATTGTTGCCGTGAAAATTAATAAAGAATGAGATAATTTGAAAATGTGAGAATGTGAAAATATTATTTAAGAAATGTTAAAACATTATAAAATATAATTATTTAAAGGCAAAAATGATTCCCGAAGTTACAAATACGCTTAATAATACTTACGAATTGGATTTTAAACCCGATTTGAAAGAAATATACCGCCTAAAACCGGAAGAAATATTGATTGATTATTCGGGACCTTTCGATTCTGATATTATCAAGAGTTTTGCCGAAAAGTTGAAATTATTCACAACCGAAGACCAACAAGCCGGGCGGAAATTATTTTTTACATTTATCGAATTATCACAAAATGTTGCTTTCTACTCGAACGAAAAAAGCCGAATTTCGGACAAAAAAAATACGGGTGCAGGCTCTTTACTTATCGGCGAAAAGGCATCGGAATATTATTTTGTAACCGGAAATATCATCTTTCTTGCCTCAAAAAATACCTTGGAACGTAAAATTAAAATCATCAATGCCCTTGAAAAAGATGAATTGCGAAAATATAAAAAAGAACAACGAAATTTATTACCGGGAAGTAACGGAAATGCTCATATTGGTTTAATAATGACAGCTTTAACAACAAAAAAACAAATCACATACGAATTTTTACAACTCGACAGAAATCGATTTTATTTCACGATATATGTCAATATTCAAAAAGAAAATATAAAAGTTAAATAAAACTGTAAAAAAAGTAAAATATTTATTATTTTTAACGGTCGAAAATTTCGATAAATGAACGCAAAAAACCGGAACCTATACGATTATTTAAACTTTGTAAATCAAGATGTTAAGATATCTTACAAGGGACCTATTGACGAAAAAATTCTGGCTGTCATCGGAAGTTATATTGAAGTTATACTCAACAACAACCCACAGGCAAGCCGAAAACTTTTCAAAATTTTTATAGAATTGGCACAAAATATATCCTATTATTCGGCAGAAAAATCAGATTTTGCACCCGACAAACACATCGGTTACGGAACATTGCTGATAATGGAATTTCCCGATTCGTATAGTTTTATCACCGGAAACGCCGTATTGAACGACAACATCATACCACTGATAGAAAAATGTGAATTTATAAATTCGTTGGATAGAGAAAGCTTACGCGAATACAAACGCGAACAAAGACGTCATCCGCAAGGAAATTTGGGAAATGCAC
The DNA here is from genome assembly GCA_020721645.1 of Draconibacterium orientale. GTDB lineage: Bacteria > Bacteroidota > Bacteroidia > Bacteroidales > JAADGE01 > DYMH01. Next base: position 31,062 of record DYMH01000019.1, on the reverse strand, counting down.
ACATCGGGCTGATACAAGTCGCTTTGACAGCGGCAAACCCTCTGGATATTGAAGTCAGCCCACTCGATGATGAAAAATCATACTTTTCGATAGCTGTTAAAATAAATAAATAAAAAATTGTAAATAATTTCTTTTTTATGGAAGATTTAATCATAGAAGGTGCACACGACAATTTTTTCACACCGTCGGTAAATTTTAACTTAAAAACAGGCATTTGCGAGTTGTCCGGTGAATCGTTTTTGGAAGACACCGTTGAATTTTACAAACCATTGATAGATTGGCTCGAAAGCTATACGACAACAGTTAAAAAGCCTATCGCTTTCATTATTAAACTCACGTATTTCAACACAAGTACTTCGCGATGTATTCTCGACCTGCTCAACGTGCTGAAAGATTATGAAGATGAAGGCGGTGAAGTGGTTGTGAATTGGCATTACGATGAAAACGACACCGACATGGAAGAGGATATTGAAGACTATATGATTGATACCGGCTTGGAAATCAATCTGATTCCTTTCTAACAAAATATTTTGTTCACTTTGTGAATTAAAGGAATAATTATCTTAACTTCGGTTTTGATAATTATTCCTTTTTAATGATTTATCAACAGAATATCTACAAAAAAATGAAAAAAACTACAATAAACTACTCCGAAGCCGTTGCCGAAATTGAAGAAATTCTTCGACAAATCGAAAACCAAGAAATAGACATCGACGAACTCTCGAAAAAAGTCAGTCGTGCTGCCGAACTCATAAAAGCGTGCAGCGAAAAATTGAGAAATACCGAAAAAGAAATTGAAACAATTTTTGAGGACAAATAGTATAGACACAAGTAGCAAGTAGCAAGACACAAGAATGAAGAAAATGTCTTTATTAAATTCATTTTCACATCAACACAATCATCACATCAAAAAAAATGAGCGAATCAAAATTCTACTACAAATGCACCGATTGCGGAACAGAATATACATCGGAATCAATTATATATCTTTGCCCTGCTTGTAAATCGAAAAACACAACCGACAAACCACCTCAGGGCGTTTTGAAAACACTTTATCGTTTCGATAAAATTAAAACAGAAAACACAAGACAAGAACTGATTTCTAAAATAGTGAATTTCGATTATTCCGACATCATGCCAATCGAAAATCCGGTAAATTATCCGCCTCTCAAAGTTGGTCAAACACCCGTTTACAAAATAAATTCGATTGATAAAGAAGCTCTACCGTTTCAACTCTACATAAAAGACGATTCGCAAAATCCGACATATTCATTCAAAGACCGAGCTTCGTATCTGGTTTCGGCGTTTGCCAAAGAACGAAATATTGACACAATAATAGCGGCATCTACGGGCAATGCCGGTTCATCGCTCGCCGGAATTTGTGCTTCGCAAAATCAAAAAGCCGTGATTTTTCTTCCGGCTTCGGCACCAAAAGCCAAATTAACACAAATTGTGATGTACGGAGCTAAAATTGTTCCTGTGGACGGAAATTACGACACCGCCTTCGATTTAAGTATCGCCGTAAGCGAAAAATACGGATACTACAATCGCAATACGGCTTTCAACCCACTAACCATTGAAGGAAAAAAAACGGTTTCCTTAGAAATTTTCTCACAATTTTCGGACACACTGCCCGATAAAATTTTCGTTTCGGTAGGCGATGGAGTTATCATTGCGGGCGTTTACAAAGGTTTTGAAGATTTACTGAAACTCGGGTTGATTGATAAAATACCCGAAATTGTTGCTGTTCAGGCAGAAACAAGCAGTAATTTGGTTGATAATGTGAACCGCAAAGAATTTCAATTTGCAGCAGCAACAACAAAAGCCGACTCGATTTCGGTGGATATTCCACGTAATTTCTATATGGCAGCTCAATTTTTGGAAAAATATCAAGGAAAAACGATAAAAGTAAGCGACGACCAAATCATCAATGCCTCGATAATATTGAGCCGCAACAGTGGAATATTTTCAGAACCCGCAGCAACTGCCGCATTTGCCGGAATGCTGAAAATGAGCAGGGAATCGACTTTTTATCGCAACGAAAAATGGCTTGTTTTACTTACAGGCAGCGGACTGAAAGACCTAAACGCTGTTCAACCATTTCTTAACATTCCACAAGCCGTAAAACCAAATATCGAAGCGGTACAAAATTTGTTGTAATTTGATAAAATATTCTACTTTTAGGTCTGCTTTTTGCAGTGTGATTAAAATATTTTTCAAACACCAAAATCAGAGAAAATTACCGGAATGAAAAAAATTTTCAGTATAATCCTTATCGTTTTTTTGCCTTTTATTTCATTTTCAAGAACTTTGGAAGAAATAAAACGAAGCGGAGTATTATACGTTGGGTTCACTCAAAGTTGGATGAACACCATTAATTTTATAACCGCCGAAGAATTTGCCCGCTTCCTGAACGTCAGAATGGAGCCTGTTCCGATAACTTGGGACGAAATTTTCTCCCAAAACGGCACCATTGACAAAGACTACAAAACCAACCCTAAAATATCGTACACTCCCGATGCACTGAAAAAAGCCGACATCATCGGCGGAACAATTTATGTTATTGACTGGCGGAAAAAATTTTTCGATTATGCCGGAATGGTCAGTATCAGCGATTTGCTGATAGTTCGTTCCAATCTCAAAGAAAAAAAAGGGCACGATGTTAAAAGTTACGAGAATTTGAAAGGATTGAGAATTGGATTTCTCGAAAATTCGAGCTACGAAAACGACATCAACATCATAAACAAAGAAATCGGAGGCGGTATTTTACTCAGCAAAACAACTTCCGAAGAAGATGCCCTCTCACTTCTTCGCCAAGGACAAATCGATGGGCTCATCACCACGTCGTATCTCGCTTTGGGCTATATCAAAAATTCAAAAGACTTTAAACTTGCCTTTCCGGTAGCACACCCAAGCGAAGTAGGCTGGGCTGTGGAAAACGGCAATATCTCACTGAAAAACGAAATCGAAAATTTTTATGCCACAATCCGTGGAAACGGCAAAATGGACGTGCTGTTTCGCGAAAAATACGGCATCAACTATTCAACTTATTTCGATATCATCAATTCATACGCTCAATCGCAACAAAACTCCGAAAGCCGCGATTTAGACGAAATTCTCGAATCCGGAAAAATCATCATCGCCCTACGCGACCGCGAATTGGTATATCATAAAGACGGAAAAAAACAATTCAACCACGAATTAGCCGAACAATTTGCTAAATATCTCGGGGTTGAATTTGAAATCGTTATCACACCCACATTTTCCGACTATTTTGAAGACGACAAAGGCTCGATTGTTAAAGACAGTTCCTATTTGCCTGCTTGGTTCAACAAATTCGATGTCGCCTGCGATATGATTGAACCCTTGGATTGGCGTTTGAAAAAAGTTGATATTATTGATTTTTTACCTAATGCCAAAGTGGTTATCGGGAAGAAAAAAACCAAAATCTCTTCAATCAACGATTTACGAAATCTTCGCGGTGTTACCTCAAAAGGTTCTTCTTACGAAAACGAATTGTTGAAAAATTCCATAACAAATTACTATTATACCGACGGAAACGACTTTTTTAAAGAAATATTATCAGGTAAAGCCGACTACACAATTTCCAATGTTGAAGTTTTCAATTTAGCAGATTATCCGGACCTCGAAGCAAAATTTGTATTAGGCGAAATCAACAAAATGGGCTGGGCAATTAAAAAAAATCAACCTAAGTTACGCCAAAAAATACTGGAATTTGTAGAATGGGCTCAAAAAGACGGAACACTCGATTATTATTTTAAAACACAAACCGGAATGACCCTCAAAGCAGCACAAAATTATTTAACTGTGTTGCACGAAAGCTACCAAGAAGGCTATTTCCCATTCGTTTTCTACGGAACCGAAGCAGGTATTCCGCAAGAAGATATATTATCCATTTTTCAGGACCAAGACGGCTACATGTGGTTTGGAACCTACGCCGGTGCAGTTAAATATAACGGGCGAAAAATGAAAGTTTATAATTCCGACACAGGCTTATCGAACAATGCTGTTTACAGCATCAAACAAGACGCAAAAGGGACAATTTATTTTGCAACTCTCGACGGCGTTTCGTATCTCGAAAAAAATTCGGACTCCATTAAAACCATTTTTAAAGGCATTTCGTTTTACGATATTTTTATCGACCGAAACGATAATAAATTTTTCTACGGAGACCACGGAATTACCGAATTGAGCGAAAACAACAAACTGATTAATCTCAATGAAAATCTTAGGGATTTACCCACAAAAGTGCATTCGGTTTCTCAAAACCCTAAAAATAAAAATTTAGCCATTGCAGCCAGCGAAGGTCTTTTTATTTTACATTCAAACAATACAATCGACAAAATCAGCAGTGAATATTGCCACTTTGCAATGTACGACACCGATAATAAATTGTGGACATCAACACAAACCGGTTTGTATTACGCAGATAAAGAAGATATTGAAAAAAAATCCATAGGGAAAAAAGTCAATTCGATATTAAATCTCGAAAACGAAATTATTCGTAAAATTCAACAAACCGATGACGGTTCTGTTTGGCTGACAACAGATTACAACGTTCTTCAAATCCTCACACTGAAACAAAAACCCATTGTTTACGATGATAAAATAGGATTGAAACGATATCGAATATTATCCTTTTTGATTGATAATGAAGATAATATGTGGTTTGGATTTTCGGGCGGCATTCAAAAACTAACCAATAAAAGTTTACGAACATTTTATCCCGAAAAATTAAACAGCTATGTCAATTCGATATTCGAAGACAATAATTCTCGGATTTGGTTTGGCATGAACAACGACATTTATTATTTCAAAGACAAATTAGTCAATTTTTCGGATATTTTTAAAAGCACCAATAAATCATTCGTCATATCAAGTTTACCCAATAAAAATATCATAATTGGTAACGTTGATGCACTCTACGAAATAGATGTAAACACGCTGAAAATAAAAAAAACTCGAAAATTTTCAAACACGTTATTCCACCTCGAAGATATTTTTATATCATCAAAAGGCGAAATATTCTTGCTTACAGGATTAAACGGCGTGGTCTATTATCTGAAAAATTTTGATGCAGAGCCAATTGTAATTGAAAACCATGCCACTCGACTAATTTACCAATTACGCGAAATTGATGGAAAAATATACGGGGGCAACAGCACCGGCTTGGTAATTTTTATTCTCGATTCTTTTTTCAAATTATATAATACCGACTCGCCGGTGTGGTCGCTCAACAAAGGCTATATTTTTAATCCACAGACCAATAAACCCGAAAATGTGATTTGGGTGGGAACCGAAAAGGGTTTGGGCTATTACAAAGATAAAAAATTCAAGTACATCGACTCTGAATTTCTCTCCGAAAAGGTTGTCAATGCTGTAATACCCGCTGCCGACCCCGAAAAAATATGGCTCGGAACAGACAATGGAGTCATGTATTACAATCTCCGAAAAAATACAGTCGAATTTATGATTACTTCAAAAGACGGTCTTCCGGGCAATGAAACAGCTATTGACGGACTGTTTCTCGATGGTCGCGGAATATTGTGGATAGGAAGTTATCACGGCATAGCAACTTTCGACATCAAAAAGAAAAAATCGGAAAAAACCGTGCCTGTTGTAAGAATCGAATCCATTGAATTGAACCGGGTTGTTCTTCATTCGCTTCCTAAAATATTGAAACACAACGATAATAACATCACTTTTGAAATTTCCGGACTTTCGTTCAAAGATGAAAAATCGGTAGAATATGAATTTTATTTAAAAGGATTGGACAACGATTACGTGGCTTCGCGCGGGAAAGAAAATGTTGCAAAATATCAAAATTTGCCTCCCGGTACATACAGTTTTAAGTATCGTGCCAAAGGGAAAGACGACATTTGGAGCTACTACCAAGGCATTGATTTTGTAATCGAAAAACCGTTCTACGCCGAATGGTGGTTTTTGATTTCCGTTGTCGTTTCTTTTATTGTAATTATTTGGTTAATAATAAAATGGCGAGTTCGTTTGTTGAGAAAACGCAATGAACATCTCGAAAAAGTTGTCGAAGAACGAACCCACGAAATCAGAGAAAAAAATGTTGAATTAGAACATCAAAAAGAGGAAATTCTTTCGCAACGTGATGAAATTCAAGCACAAAGAGATTTAGCCGAATCGCAACGCGACGAAATTATTCATCAAAAAGAAGAAATTGAAGCAAGTATTTTGTACGCAAAACGCATTCAGAATGCAATTTTACCTCCTGACAATTACATAAACAGCGTAATGCCTGAGAATTTTATACTCTTCAAGCCTCGCGATATTGTCAGCGGCGATTATTATTGGGTTGCAACAAAAGACAACAAATTGTACTATGCCGCAGCCGATTGCACCGGACACGGCGTTCCGGGTGCATTTATGAGCATGCTCGGAATTACTTTCCTGAACAATATCATCAGCCAAAGTATGGAATTATCTGCCTCCGATGTGCTGAACCAATTGCGACAAAAAATTATTGAAACACTGCATCAAACCGGCGAAGTGCACGAAGCAAAAGACGGTATGGACATTGCATTGTGTGTTATAGACCGTGAAAAAATGGAATTACAATTTGCCGGAGCATTCAATCCGCTATATTTGGTTCGAAATCAAGAAATATTAACAACCGATGCCGACCACATGCCTATCGGAATATACGAATTTGAAGGCGATAAAAACAGTTTCACAAATCATGTCATTTCAATTCAAAGCGGCGATTCTCTGTATGTATTTTCGGACGGCTACGCCGACCAATTTGGCGGGAGCCGAGGCAAAAAATTTATGTCAGGAAGGTTCAAAAAATTGCTGACCGATATTCAAAATCTTTCGATGAAGGAGCAACGCAAATTACTTGATGACACCATCGAAAACTGGAGAGACGGTGTGAGCGAACAAATTGACGATATTTTGGTGATTGGTGTGAAAATATAACATCACTCATTTGTCTAAATAAACATCTGATAACATTTTTTTTCAATTTATATTTTCAACATTTGAAGCATCTATGAGTTCAGTTTAAAAAGTCATAAAGTAGAAAGTTTATAAAGTTATAATACTGAAAATAAGGACTTTAAGTCAAATTTACATCTTTACATAAATTACTGATTATGAACGATTTTTACACTTTTCACTTTCAAACTTTATACTTTTTATACTTGACTCAACTATATTAAAAAGAGCGTAAAGACCGGCAATTGCCGGTTTCATTTTATAAAAAAAAATCATGAAAAATTCGGTTCTCATTTTAATCTTTTTTATCACAATTTCAACAAGTTGGGCACAAAACAAATCCAACGATTTTACAGTAACCGATATTTACGGCATCAGACACACATTGAGCGAATATCAAGCCCAAGGTAAATCGGTATTCCTCGACTTTTTTACCACAAGCTGTGTGTCGTGCCAAGTACTGAGTCCAATTATTGATACAGTGTTTCGAGCTTTTGGCTGCAATTGCGACAATATCGTTTTCTTGGGCATCAACAAATTTGCAGACGACGAATCGGTTTATGATTTTACACAAGAATTTGGCATGAATTTCCCGGTTGCAAGCGGCATAGAAGGCAATGGGAATGAGGTCTTCAACATTTTCAACGTAAATTACACGCCTTACAAAATATTGATTGATGCCGCAAATAAGATTTTGATCGACAATATGAATATCGGACAATCCACCGACCTAATCGATACGCTTCATTACTACGGATATACCGAAAATATATGTTCGTGTAAGGAAATTTTAAGATACTCTGTTAATATAAATACTTTTGAAATATTCGGAATAATTGATGCCGGCGAAAAAAATATTACACTCGAACTGCCCGAAGCTACCAACTTAAATGCAATTGTATCAAATTTTGTGATTTCGGCAAATTCGCAAGCCTCAGTAAACGAAATTGTGCAGGAAAGTGGTATTACAACAAACGATTTTTCGGGCGGCTCATTGCCATATAAAATCACCGCAGCCGATGGATCTTTTTCAACATGGACGGTAATTGTTCAAACAACTTCCGAATTTCAGTTGCCCGCAGTTTCTCAAATTTCTGTTTATCCCAACCCTATTTCTTCAAATTCGGTACTCCAAATACATTCAAATCAGTCGATTAATACCAATTTTGAACTTTTCGATGTTTCGGGCAAAAAAATATCCGGAAAACAAATTCTTTTGCATTCCGGATTTAATAAAATAATGTTTTCAGATATGTTCAGCAAACTGCACAAAGGCTTCTTCATTTTAAAAATCAGAACCGGTACAGATTATTTTATAAAGATTGTGTTTTAATGAAACAACACACTTTCCACATAATCGTGGTAATCGTCCATGGCATTTGTAATTAAATCTACGGCTTCTTTGCGTCCGTAAATGTGTGTAATTTCGCAACGGCTTTTTTCATCGCCGGGCATATCTTTATAGGTTAAGAAATAGTGTCGCAGGCGTTCGACAACGGCATTCGGGCAATCGGTTATGTCTTTATATTCGCCGTAAACAGCATCTCCTACCAAAACAGCGATAATTTTATCATCGGCTTCGTTGCCGTCGAGCATACGGAAACCGCCTATTGGTCGGGCTTGCACAAGAATGTCGCCGTGCGTTATTTCTTTTTCGGTGAGCACGCAAACATCTAAGGGGTCGCCGTCGCCCACAATTTCCGGGCGTTTCAGCACACCGGCACTTACACCGCCAACAGTTTTTCCACAATAAGATTGTGGTATAAAACCGTACAATGCAGGCAAAATACTCGAATATTTTTGCGGACGGTCGATTGTTAAATATCCGCTCGCCTTTTCAACTTCGTATTTTACAGTGTCGGTTGGCACCATTTCGATAAAACAGGTAACAACATTGGGTGCATTTTCGCCAATGTCCACACCATGCCACGGGTGCGACTTGTAACGCAAGGACATTAATTTCCCGATTGGGTCTATGGTATTTCTTTTTGTTTTCATTTTTTTATTGATATTTGTTAATATTTTTTGGTCTGATATTTCAAACATTTTTCTCGCTCAATTCCAACCAACGAAATTCTTTTTCATCAATTAATTCAGCTAATTCACTCAATCGTTTCGATTTTTCGGAATATTCATTTATCGGACAAGTACCTGAAATTAAAAGTTTTTCAATTTCGTGTTTTTCTTTAATCAGATTTTGAATATGAGTTTCGAGTTCTTCAAATTCCTTTTTTTCTTTGTACGACATTTTTGAAGAATCCTTTATTTTAGGCTTTTCGATAGCTGTTTTTTCTGATTTTTCTTCGTTTCGTTTTTCCTCTTTTTTTCGAGCTTGAAGTTCGTCGTTGTAAGCACTGTAATTTCCGGGAAAATTACGAATTTCGCCATCACCTTCAAAAATGAGAAGATTATCGACAACCCTGTCGGTAAAATAACGGTCGTGCGACACAATCAGCAAACAGCCTTGAAATTGAATCAAATAATCTTCCAAAACATTTAAAGTAATGATATCCAAATCGTTTGTAGGTTCATCAAGTATGAGAAAATTTGGATTTTTCATCAAAATTGTCATCAAATACAACCTTCGTTTTTCGCCGCCGCTGAGTTTCGAAACCATATTGTAATGTGTTTCGGGAGGAAACAGGAAATAATCGAGAAATTGCGATGCCGAAAGGGTTTTTCCGCTGCCCGTTTCGATAACTTCGGCTACATCTTTTATGACATCTATCACACGCTTGTCTTCTTCCAATTTTATTCCTGACTGTGTGTAATAGCCATAAACAACAGTTTCTCCTTTTTCAATTGTTCCGCTGTCTGCCGAAATGGCTTCTGTTATCACATTCAAAAAAGTGGTTTTTCCGACTGCATTTTTACCGAAAATACCTATTTTTTCATTTTTTGTAAATTTATACGAAAAATCTTTTATCAGAACCCGGTCGCCGTATGATTTTGAAATATGCTCCAATTCCAAAATCTTATTGCCCAGACGACGAGTCTGAATTTCGAGTTCCATTTCTTGATTTTCGAGTTTTCGCCCGGCTTTTTCTTTGACTTTGTAAAAATTATCAATTCTCGATTTTGCTTTCGTGGCTCGTGCTTGCGGCATTCGATTCATCCAATCGGCTTCTCGGCGATACAAGTTTTTGGCACGTTCGATTTCGGCATTAAACAATTCAATGCGTTCGCGTCTCTTACTTAAATAATGAGCATAATTGCCGTAATAGGTATAAATTTGATTATCTGCCATTTCAATAATCACATCGCAAACACGGTCGAGAAAATAACGGTCGTGCGTTACTAAAAGCAAAGTAATTTTTGATTTGGCAAAATATTCTTCCAACCATTCAATCATCTCATAATCAAGGTGATTTGTTGGCTCGTCCATCATTAAAAAATCCGGTTCGTTAATCAAAGCGTTCGCCAAAGCCAAGCGTTTTTTTTGTCCGCCCGATAATTCTTTGACAGGACGCTCTAAATCCGAAATTTTCAGTTTATCGAGTATTTGTTTTATTTTCAATTCATAATCCCACGCTCCCAGCCTATCCATTTGTTCTGCTGCATTTTGCAGAATTTTATCATCGTGCAATTGAATGGCTGCTTCATATTCTTTTACTGCTTTAACAACAGCGTGCGATGAAGTAAAAACTTGCTCAATCACCGTAAAATTATCATTCAAAACAGGCTCTTGTTCCAGATAACCGATTTCAATATCTTTACGAAACACAACACTGCCGGAATCAGAGACATCGCTCCCGGCTAAAATATTCATCAACGATGTTTTTCCGCTGCCGTTTTTGGCAATCAATGCAACTTTTTGCTCTTTGCCCACGGAAAACGAAATATCCTTAAAAAGAACACGTTCACCGTAGGTTTTGGTTAAATTTTCTATTTGAAGGTAACTAATCATCTTAAAAATTAAGAAAGTAATTTGCACGCAAATATACGTGTAAGTTCTCAATTACAGTTTAGATTATTAAATTTAGCGTTGATAATTTTCATTTTTTATTTTAAATTTGTTTTCTCGTACCTCAATTAATTATCAATCTGAAAATTGTATGAAACTATCACGACTTATTCTTATTTCTTCGTTTATTCTTGCTTTTGGGCATTTACAAGCCCAAAATATTGGTGTAACGGCCGGAATTTCATTTGCAAAAATGAATTTTGATGCCCCGGAAGGAGCCGTGAATTTTAAAATTCTTTCCATACCTACTTACAGAGGCGGTTTTACTTTCGAGAACACCTTAATAAAAAATAAGTTTTTTTTAGAATTTAGCTTGTTGGCAGCCGGCAGAGGTTTTAAAATTGAAGATTCAGATATGCAAAAATCGCTTCACTATATCGAAATTCCAATGAGTTTGAAATATAAGATTGCATTCAGTAAACAAAGGCATTTCGGAACCCTTTTATCGGCAGGAGGATATATCGGCGGCGGCTATGCAGGAAAAGACCAAGACGGCAACAAAATAAAATTCGGAAAAGAAGAAACCGATGATTTTAAGCCGCTCGACTATGGAATTATTCCCGGTTTTGGCTTCTATTTCGGTCCCGTTCAACTGTCTTGGAATGCCAATTTTGGATTGGCTGATGTTTCGACAATCGGCAGCGGAACTTCGCATCTTGTTCACTCAATTTCAATTACTTACTTTTTTGTTCAAGATTAATGCTCATGAACCGAAAAGAACGATTTAACCAAATTATCGCTTACTTTAAAGAACATCAACCTGATGCTAAAACAGAATTGAATTACCGCAATCCGTATGAATTATTAGTTGCGGTTGTTCTTTCGGCACAATGCACCGACAAACGTGTAAATTTGATAACACCCCGTTTTTTCGACTCGTTCCCCACTCCTTTTGAATTGGCAAAATCTGATGTTGAACCGGTTTTTGAATTGATAAAAAGCTGTTCGTTTCCCAACAACAAAGCAAATCATTTAGTTGCCGCCGCTAAAATATTGGTCGAAAAATTTAACGGAGATATTCCTTCGGATATCAATGATTTACAGCAACTTCCCGGTGTTGGTCGCAAAACCGCCAACGTTATTGTTTCAGTTGTTTACGACAAACCGGCAATGGCTGTCGATACACACGTTTTCAGAGTTTCGGCTCGAATTGGATTGACAGAAAACGCAAAAAATCCCACTGAAACAGAAAAACAATTGGTAAAATACATTCCCGAAAAATTACTTTCAATCGCCCATCATTGGTTGATTTTGCACGGAAGATACGTGTGCACGGCTCGAAAACCGAAATGCGAAGAATGCGGAATTTCGGCTTTTTGCAAATATTTTGAGGAAAATTTGAAAATTTGAAAATTTGAAAATGAAAAATCTGCTCAGCGAAGCCCAATGTTTGCAGCGTACACGAGAAATTGACCCCGAAATTCGCGGTCATTATTTCCGCGACCAAACGGCGATTATTCATTCCATGGCGTTTCGCAGATTAAAACATAAAACACAAGTATTTTTCGCACCCGAAAACGACCACGTGTGTACACGCATCGAACACGTGATGCACGTAGCAACAATCTCCAAAACAATTTGCAAAGGTTTGAATCTCAATGGTTGGAATTTAGATACAGAAGCCGCATTTGCAATCGGTTTGGGGCACGATTTAGGACATTCGCCGTTTGGGCACGAAGGCGAATATATTTTAAGCCAAAAACTCGGAAAAACTCATGCGTTTATGCACGAGTTAAACAGTTATAGAGTTGTTGAATATTTAAGTAACAAAGGTCTTGGATTAAATCTGACTTACATCGTAAAAGACGGCATTATCAGCCACAACGGCGAAAAATTTGAACAGTATCTCCTACCTGACGGTAAAGTAAAAAATCTCGACAAAATCACCAATCGCCTCATTGTACCTGCAACTTACGAGGGTTGTGCCGTTCGATTTGCCGACAAAATTGCCTATCTGGGACGTGATATTGAAGATGCACTGACGGCTAATTTTATCACAATCAATGATATTCCGCAAAATGTCAGAAAATATCTCGGTGAACGTAACAGTAATATTATCAACACTTTGGTAAACGACATCATAGAACATTCAAAAAACAGCGAACAACTCGGTTTTTCCGATTCAATTTACGAGCTTTTTCTCGAATTACAACGCTTCAATTATAAACATATTTACGAAAATACAAAACTCAAAGCATATAAAAAACAAGCAGTTATCATCATTAATACCCTGTTCGACTATCTTTCCGAACTCTACGATAAATTAGGAAAAGAGTATCCGAAATATACAGAGCAAAGTCTGAAATTGGAGCATACTTTCGGAAAATATATGGAAGAAATGGACGATTTTTACAAAAATGAATTGAATCCAAAAGTCATTATCACCGATTATATTGCAGGAATGACCGATTTATATGTGTTAGATGCCATAAAACAACTCACAATTCCGGCTCCGATTTTTTAATTTTTACTGAACGGAAATCTGCTCAAAAAAAATTCATCTATCTTAAAAATTATGACAACGAAAAAAGTTTTTCCTATCTTGATTATTTTGGCATTTTCGGTTCAAACACTTTTTGCACAAAAGAAAAATATCTTTTTAACCAACATCGAATTTAAAGTGTACGCTTCGGATTTTGAAAAAAGTAGAGACCGCTTGAAAAATTTCATCAAAATTAAGAATGCACAAATCATTCAAATGAATGAAAATACAACGAGTTTATCGGGTAAATTCAATATCACCGAAAACCAAATGCAAGCGTTAGATACAATCATTCAGGTGCTTGGCTTTTTAAATTATAAAAATATTACCACCGTGTCTTCGGAAGAGGAAATAACAAAAATACAAAACGAGCTGAAATATCTGAACGAAAAAAAGAAAAATTACGAAACCGAAATCAATACATTTCAAAATAAAGATTCCAAATATTATTCCTATTGGGACGAACTTCAAACAATAGAAAAACGAATTTTTGAGCTCGATTCCGAACTCAATTCATACCGCAACGATAAAATTACGGCAGTCGATTTTACAATTTTCGATGATAATGTTGATTATACCGACAATTCAATCGACTGGGTCAATATGCCGGGGGCTTCGGTTGATATGCTTTTTGTCGAAACGCCTGTTTCCGGGCTTTCGGCTGAGCAATATCTGGGATATTCGCTCAAATATATGATTACAAAAGGAAAATCACACTTTACACTTGGAAATCTCAAAAAAATCTCAAATGAGCCAAAAGATTCCACTCAATTTACAGAATTTTTCCACTTCGGTTTTGGGCAGGATTTTTATACCAAACATTTCGGCAGAGGCAAGCGAAAATGGTTTAACCTTTACACAGGATATAATGCAGGCGGAATTTTCGCAACTTCCGATACCCGAAATACGATGTTGCCATATATGAAGGCATTTTTAGGATTAGAAATTTTCAAAAATCGATATATCCTGATTGATAATAAAATAGGCTATTTTGTGCCGTTCAAATACAACCGAAACTTGCGAGGAATCGAATACAGCCTTTCATTTAATTTTGTCTTCTGACAGTTACCTCAATCAAAATCTTCTCCTATTTTGCAAAATCTTCTGCCGTTTTCCCTGTATATCCTCCGATTCGGTCGAAATTCCATTTCTTGGCATCAGCTTGGTCTTTTATCAGCCAAGCGATGCTGTGCATAGTCGATTCAGAATCGGTATCCATAATTTCCATATAAATCGGATAAATTAATGTAAAGTTATCACTAAATTTAATCGACTTTTCTTTACAAAAATGTTCCAATCGCTCAACGGCATCAGGAATATGAAGACAGTCCTTCAACTCGTATTTTTCACCCTGCCCAAATCCCAATTGTATCGGAAACGGAGGTTCGGACTTTGGATAAGCTTTAAAAAGAGCATAATACACAGTTTTTGTTTCCATAATTTTTAGCAATTAATATCCAATGTCGTTTTGTTAAGCATGTGTTCGGCTGCGGCTCTGTCTCAGTCGGGCTTATTTTGCAATGCTATGCCTTGCTTTGACAGACAGACAGAGCCTGTCGTGATAAATCGACTTAGGCAGAGCCTAAGCCGAACAGCAAATACATTTCTTAACGAAACGACATTGAATTAATATCCATTAAATTACACAAAAACTTGTTAAAATCAAAATTAATGAATTTCAACATTATAGTTTTTTGCAAAATCCTGCTGAGTTTCAATGAATTTTTGTAAACTTTCACTCAAACGTTTTTCGTAAGACTCTTTCATTTTGTTGAAAACATCTTCCTCTTTTGGTCCGTACATCGAATCGGGTACCAAAATTACTTGATGAATGGCTACAAATTCAGAATCTAAAACGCTTTGTATCGTTTTAAAATAACTAACAGCCGATTCCTTAAACTCGGTTTTTCCGTCAAAATCTTTCAACTCCTCGGCACTTTTTATTCCTTTTTCAACCACTATTTTTACCGAATTAAGAGATTTTTCAATATCCTTTGCTTCGTATGTTGCCATTGCAGCTTCGAGCGAATCCATTTGAAGCATAATTTGACTTTGAATATTCACGATTTTATCGTTATACTCAGCAGCTTCCTTGGGCGCCGGTCCGCAAGACCCGAAAAAAAGACCAAGAGCAATGACAGTTAATTTGATGTAATTTTTTTTCATCTTTTTATATTTGAATTGATATTTCTATAAAAGTATGACATGAATATGTCAAAAAATTGATATTTTTTTGTATCAAAAAAAAGTCATATCTTCATCTTTAAAATTAGTGCAAAATATTGTTTTTTTATAACAAACCAAAATCAAAAAAACAAAATTGATTTTCAAAATCCAATACCATGAATTACAACGATTTCACTCAAATAACTCAAAAAGCTCTCAAAAGCGGTGCCGATTCGGCTCGAAAATTCAATCACAAAAATATCGAAAATGTTCATATTCTCAAAGGAATTTTGGATGTTGATAAAAATGTAACTCCTTTTATCTTGCGAAAAACCGGCATTGATATGAGCGAATTTGAAAAAAAAATAGATTCATTATTAGAAGAACTGCCCGTTTTAGAAGCAAACGAAAAAACAGAAGTTTCAAAAAATGTTGAAACTTCACTTACAAAAGCCAAGCAAATTGCTGCTGCACTGAAAGATGAATACATTTCGGTAGAACACATTCTCACAGGTATTTTAATAACAGGCGACAGCACCTCGCAATTAATGCTTGAAAAAGGTATCAATCAGGAAAAATTAACCGAAGCAATCAAAGAATTACGAAAAAGTGCTCCGAAAAAGGAAACACTCGAAGAAAAATATGCTATTCTCAATCAATTTGCCGTAAATTTGAACGAAAAAATAATTTCCGGAAAGTTGAATCCGGTAATCGGCAGAACAGAAGAAATTCGGAGGATTCTGCAAATAATTTCGCGCCGCAATAAGAATAATCCGATAATTGTCGGCGAGCCCGGAGTTGGGAAAACCGCAGTTGTTGAAGGATTGGCACAGCGAATAGTTGGCGGTGATGTGCCCGAAAATTTGAAAAATTGTACACTGTTCTCACTCGATATTGCATCGGTTATTGCCGGTGCATCGAAACAAGGCGAGTTTGAAAATCGTTTGAAAGGGATTATTCGCGAAGTACAAGAATCGGCAGGCGAAATCATCTTGTTTATGGACGAAATTCATCTTTTGGTAGGTGCCGGAAAATCGGGTGCCGGTGCCATGGATGCCGCAAATATACTGAAACCGGCTCTGGCTCGGGGGGAATTGCGTGCCATCGGTGCAACGACAACTTCGGAGTACCAAAAATACATCGAACAAGACAAAGCCTTGGTACGCCGATTCCAAAAAGTAATCATTGAAGAACCATCAAGCGAAGATGCTGTCTCGATTTTGAGAGGAATTAAGGAAAAATTTCAGGAATTTCACAAAGTCAATATCGGAGATGATGCACTGGTGGCTGCTGTTGAACTATCGAAACGATATCAACCCGAAAGTTTTTTGCCCGATAAAGCCATCGATTTGATTGATGAAGCAGCATCGAAATTACGACTGGAAATCAACACCTTACCGTCAGAAATAGATGAATTGGACCGGAAAATTACACAACTGAAAACCGAAAAATTTTTACTGAAAGATGAACCGAACGAAAAAACATTAATTGAAATACAAAATAAAATTGCCGATTTGAGCGATGAATCGACAAAACTTCGTGCTATTTGGGAGTCTGAAAAAACAATTATTCGCGACATTATTTCTGTTAAAAATGACATTTCGGAACTCAAAAAACAAGCCGAAGCAGCCAAGCAGGAAAGCGATTTTGAAACGGTTGCAAAAATTCAATATAAAAGCATCAAAGATGCCGAAACGAAATTATTGAAATTGAACGATGATTTGGCTGCAAATCAATCGAATGTGGTTTTGAGCAAAGAAATGGTCGATCGGGATTTGGTTGCCGAAGTGCTGTCGAACACCACCGGAATACCAATCGCAAAAATGAATAAAAACGAGACAGAACGCCTTATACAGCTCGAAACAGAGCTCGAAAAACGTGTTTTGGGGCAAAAAGAAGCCGTCCGTGCCGTTTCCGAATCCATACGCCGCAGCCGCACCGGATTGGGCGACCAAGGAAAACCAATCGGTTCGTTTATCTTTTTGGGAACTTCGGGCGTTGGGAAAACCGAGCTGGCAAAGGCTTTGGCTGAATTTTTATTCGACGACGAAAAAAATATTGTGCGTGTTGATATGTCCGAATATCAAGAAAAACATTCCATTTCGCGGCTCATCGGTTCGCCTCCGGGCTATGTGGGCAGCGAGGAAGGCGGGCAATTAACGGAACAGGTTCGACAAAAACCATATTGCGTGGTTTTATTGGACGAAGTTGAAAAAGCTCACCCCGATATTTTCAATACCTTTCTGCAAGTTCTCGATGACGGACATTTGACGGACAGCAAAGGGCGAACGGTGAATTTTAAAAATACGGTTATTATTATCACATCAAACGCCGGCTCGGAAAAAATTTCGGAAAATTTTGAGAAAATGAATGCCTCGAACGTCAAAGAAATGCTTGCCAAGTCGAAAGAAGAAGTGTCGCAGGTATTAAAACAAACGATGCGTCCTGAATTTTTGAATCGAATTGACGAAATCATCATGTTTATGCCTATTTCACTCACGAATATTCGCAAAATTGTGGAAATGCAATTAACAGGTCTGTCGAAAAAATTATTGAAAAACGAAATACGGTTTCATGTTAGTTCGCTGGGAATTACAGCATTAAGCCGTTTAAGTTACAATCCGCAATTTGGAGCACGTCCCGTAAAACGAACGATTCAAAAATTCATTCTCAACGAATTGGCTGACAGGATATTAAAATCTGAAATCCAAAAAGATAAAATTATTTATATCGATTTAAAAGAAGGTAAATTTGATTTTACAAACATCACCCCGGAAGAGCTTGAAAAAATAAAAGCTGAAGAATTGAAAACGCCTGAAGTTTCGGAAAAAGACATCACAAAATCATCGATATTGCCTGAAAATGATGAAATTACGAAACCAAAAGATACTGCCGAACGTGGATTTTGGCAACGATTCGGCGACTTTTTCAGGGATTTGTTTGAAAGAAAACAACAAACGACTAAATAATTGCAAGATATTAAGTAATGGTAAATT
This sequence comes from Draconibacterium orientale, assembly GCA_020721645.1. Lineage (GTDB taxonomy): Bacteria > Bacteroidota > Bacteroidia > Bacteroidales > JAADGE01 > DYMH01. The sequence goes on along the minus strand of DYMH01000019.1, from coordinate 12,467 downwards.
ATTAATTATTAATGGTTAATGAAGTAATAATTTGATTTTGAAAAGAATACGGACATTTTGATATGCAAATAAATCTGTCCGATTACTTATTTTATCTTTTACTTTCTAAAATCAGAGCATTTGAATCTTGATAAAAGACTTTGTAATATTGATTTTCGGATATTTTGCCATGTGCAAAAATCGGAAAAGTTTTATCTTTTTGTTCAAGAATGATATCATCTAAAACAATAAATTTAATTCCTAATTTATCGGCACGCTCGAAAAATGTTTTTTGAGTAAACGTTCCGTGAAGTTTCTGATAATACTCAAACCCCTTGTAAACAGTTAAATTGCGAGTTTCGAGTTCGTTGAAAACAAATTCGTAGGGGACAAGAGTTAAATCTTTGTGATTGGGAATGTGTTGTAAAATTTTGTGATGTTTTGCAACGGCATTTTGATTTTTATCGAAAATTTCGACAAACATTTTTGCTGTAAATGCAAATTGTAGAACGATTATTAGAAATATAAGTGATTTAGCCCAAACTTTTTTCTGTTCAAATAAATCAACAACCGAAACTGCAAAAATGATTCCAAAAAGCGGAAAGAAATAAATTAAATACCTTTCGGCAATTTGGCTGCCTAAAATATTTAAAGATAAAACACAGATTAACAAATAGATAAGCAGCGTTTTATGTTTGGTTCTCAGGGTTTTGAAAGAAGCGATTAAAGCAAGAAATAACAGTATGGAACTTGCCTGAACACGGTCGCTCCAAAGAAATCGTTGCTGTTCATCGAGTAATTTTTGTCCCATATTAAGTAACAAACCACCAATTCCGGAGGAATTATAATTAGAGCCAACATCATCGGGCCAATGTGTCATTTGAAATAGAAATTGTTGAAAATGACCTATTTGCCATAAATCGTAGAAATATAAAATCGATGTAAAAAATGCAGTAACCGAGAAATAGAATACACCTGTTATTCTTTTATTAAATATCAAAACTAAAAAACCTGCAATTGCGAAAACCATTCCGTTAATGTGTGTCAGAAAGGCTAATCCCGAAAAAATACCGGAAAAAATGAGAAACGATTTTTTTTTTTCTTTCAAATATTTTTCTACTAAAAAATATGAAAGAAATCCAAAAAACATAATTAATATTTCGGGGCGATATGTAAAACTCAATGAAATCATCAAAGGACTGACAAATACAAAAAACGATGCAAGGATATAATAGTGTATCGAATTATTTTGATAAAAAAACCTAAAATATCGAGCATAAACTACAAAAAATAGAGCATAAATAAATAGCGAAAACAGTTTAAAATAATAAACCGACCAGCCAAATATTTTTACAATTGCCGCTCCGATAACGATGTTGAGTTTGTGATAGACAAACAAGCGTTGGTCCCAGCCGTATAAATCTTTAATAGATGAAGCTTTCGAGAAACCTAATTTTGAAAACCAATAGGCTTGTTCGCCAAACCACGCATCATCGATATAAATATAGCGATTCCAAAGACTTATAACATAAAAAAACAGGACGAATCCGAGAACGTATAATAAAGATTTTTTCGAGAAAAAAAATGCCCATATCGAATCTAAATACGAAGTTTTATTTACTTTTGGCGATAATAAATTCATTATAATAACTGATTATATACTTGGAAAATTAAACTTCAAATTTGCGGAATTTTTTCATAATTCAATCACAAATTAAAAGAAATTGTCCCGGTTGCCTAAGCAAAAAATATGAACGAAAAAATTTCGACACTTTCCATTATCATTCCCGCTTTTAACGAAAGCAAAACAATACACTTGATACTTGACAAACTAAAAAAAGTCGAATTGATATGCGATATCCGAAAGGAAATTATTCTGATAAATGATTGCTCGACCGACAACACGGAAGAAGTCTTGTCAGAATATATATCTAAAAATTCGGATATGAATATTCAATACGAAAAACACGAAAAAAATCGTGGGAAAGGTGCTGCAATTCACACAGGCATTCAAAAAGCGACCGGCGAATTTTTAATTATTCAAGATGCTGATTTAGAATACGACCCTTCGGAATTTAACATTCTGTTGAAACCGGTTCTCGACGGATTTGCCGATGTCGTTTACGGTTCGCGATTTATCGGCGGTAATGCTCACCGAATTCTATTTTTCTGGCACACAATAGGAAACCGATTTCTTACTTTTTTGTCGAATATGTTCACAAATCTCAATTTGACCGACATGGAAACCTGTTACAAATTGTTCGATACCAAAATTATACAACGTATTAAATTGAAAGAAAATCGTTTTGGGTTTGAACCGGAAATTACGGCTAAAATCAGTCGTATCAAAGGTATCCGAATATACGAAGTCGGCATTTCCTATTACGGACGCACATACGAAGAAGGTAAAAAAATTAACTGGAAAGATGGCTTCAGAGCCGTTTATTGTATTGTAAAATATAAAATGTTTCGATAACAGAGTCTAAAATTTTTTCTCCCGAGTAGAATGAATTGGAAATTAAAGGATTATATTTTTCAATTTTTATGTTTTAATAAAATCTAACATACCAAATAGATATATTGAAAAAACAAGCAAAATGATTGCTAAAATCCATTTCAATGAATTGATATTCAGCTTAATAATATAATTAGCAGCGAACCAACCTCCTATTGCGTTTCCAATAGCCATCAGAAAGCCGATTCCGTAATGAATATCACCGTAAAAGATAAAAAGAGCCAGAGTAAACGGTGTGTATATCAACACAATAAAAGTTTTTAAACTGTTTGCAAAAGCTAAATTATAGCCCGAAACTAAAACCAATGCACTTAAAATAAAAATTCCAACTCCGATATGAATAAAACCACCGTAAATTCCTATAAAAAAATATAAGATGTGATGCCAAATTTTAGTATGCGGAACGAATTTGTCATCGTGTTCACGAATCCAACGATAAGGCTTATAGAACATAAAAAACATCATCAAAATCATTGTAAACCCAATAATTTTGCGAAAAATTTCTTGATTAATATTTACGGCAATTTCGGCACCAAATAAAGAACCAAGTGTTATGGGAACAGCAATCAGCAAGCCGTTTTTCAGGTCCAAATATTTTTTTTTATAGAATTTCAGACTTGCAGCAAACGTTTGAAAAACCACACCCAATCGGACTGTTCCGTTCGACTCGGCAGGTGTTAAGCCCAAAATAAGGCAAACAGCATAGCCAATAGCAGTCCCGCTTCCGGCAAAAGTGTTTACAACTCCCACCAAAAACCCCACAAATATCAACAACAATAGAATCTCCGGTGCCCAAATATCTGTTTGTATGTTCATAAATACTTTTTTTGAAAAATGCCGGAATTAATGCTGTCCAAATAATTTATCTTCACGAAAAATATTAACTTTGATTCCGGTTAAAAAATCAATCAAATTGAATAAACTTCTCATTTACAAAGCTTCAGCCGGTTCAGGAAAAACCCATTTACTCACGGGTTTTTATTTGACTTTGGCTTTTGAAAATCCGAACAATTTCAGCAAAATCCTTGCCGTAACTTTCACCAATAAAGCCGCAGAGGAAATGAAAGAGCGAATTGTGGAGGAAATCGATAATATTATAAAAAAAGGACAGCAAGCCGGACAATTTGCCGAAATCCAAAAAAATATCGGTGGCAGCGAAAACGAATTGATATCCAAAGCATTGCAAATTCGTAACAATATTTTGCACAACTATTCTCAATTTTCGGTAGGAACTATCGACAGTTTTGTACAAAAAATAGCCCGGGCTTTTTCCTTTGAATTAGGGGTCAATTCTACTTACAAAATCGAAATGGACACCGAAAAATCGATTGATGATTTGGTTCGGATTTTATATTCTCAAATCGGTAAAGATGATAAATTACGCAACTGGCTGCTTAAATTCAGCGATTCTAAAATTAGGGAAGGAAAAAGTTGGATTGTTCGCGATGAAATAAGCCTTTTGGCACGCGAGATTTTTAAAGAAAATTTTCAAGGTTTTATTTCTCAATTCTCTATTAATCAATCTGATGAATCATTTGAACTAGCCTTGTCTCAATTAAATTCTCTAACACTTGAAACTGTGAAAAGTTTTGAAAATCAGATGGACGGATTTTCAAAAAAAGCCACCGGCATTATCAAAAATACGAATCCCTGCGAGCTGCCGCCGGGACGAAATTTTGACACAATTGTTAATTATTTAATTAACAAAATTCACAATAAATCATACGAACCGGACACTGTAGCTGTGCAAAATTCGTTGAACGGCATCGAAAATTGGTACGCAAAAAGTGCAAAACCTATTGTCATTAATTATATAGAAAATATCTATCCAAAATTAGTTCCAATTTTAGAAAATGTTATAAATTTATATACATCTGAATACCTTAACTATATGACAGCCAAAAGTATTCGGAATAATTTCTTCACTTTTGGCATTTTAGGCAGCATTGCAAAATTACTTCCCGAATATCGGAACGAAAACAATTTAATGTTTATCAGCGATGCTTCTCTTTTACTAAAACAAATTATAGGAAACAACGATGCCCCGTTTATCTATGAAAAAATCGGTAACCGTTACAATCACATTTTAATCGACGAATTTCAGGACACATCGGGCTTTCAATGGACAAATTTCAAACCTCTGATTGAAAATTCTTTATCTGAAAACAACAGAAATTTAATTGTCGGCGATATAAAACAATCCATTTATCGATGGCGAGGCGGCGATTTTAAACTTCTGCTTCGCGGTGTTAGAGAAGACATTGACCCTGAACTGATACACGAAAACAGTTTGGATACCAATTGGCGAAGCAAAAAAAATATTATCGATTTCAACAACCTTGTGTTTGAAATTGCAGCTAAATTGATTCAAAATCAGCTTGATGAAGAAATTATTAAGACAGAAGACATTAAAAACGATTTTGATAATTTACTATCAGAAGCCTATAATGATTCGTACCAAATGCCTCCCGTAAAAGAAGGGGTTAAAGGCGGACGAGTAAAAATCAAGTTTTTAGAATCGGAAGAAGAAGACGAAAATTTCAAAGAAACTTGCGGGAAAGCCACTGCTATTGAAATAAACGAATTGCTCTTAAATAAAAATTATGAAGCTCGTGATTTTTGCATTTTAGTACGAACAAACGGAGAAGCAAAATCTATTGTCGATTCATTATTAAAATATCAAACAGAAAATACAAAAACCGTTTCGTACGAAATCATTTCGGGCGAATCTCTTTTTTTAAGCAACAACACAGCAATTCGCATCATTATCGATTCACTTAAATATTTGAATGATAATAATGATACTGTTTCTTTGGCTTCATTGGTTTTTATGTATCAAAAATTGCATTTAAAGTCGGATATGACTGAAAATGATTTATTTACATCAATCTATGAAACAGAAAAACTTAAAAAAAACTTACCCGCAGAATTTATCAATGTGCTTGATGAATTAAGAAAATATTCGATATACGAACTGTGTGAAAAATTAATTTCAGGTTTTGGTTTGAACACGAAATCAGAAAATTTTCCCTATTTGGGAGCATTTCAGGATATTTTACTCGACTATTCCAAACGAAATTCATCGGATTTAGTTGATTTTTTGGAATGGTGGAATTTGAAAGGCGAAACAAAATCTTTACAAATGTCGGACAAACAGAATGCTGTTAAAGTAATGACCATTCATAAATCCAAAGGGCTGGCGTTTCGATGTGTTATTGTACCTTTTGCAAATTGGAAATTCGACCACGGAGCCATGGTTTCGCCTAATATTTGGGCTAAACCGAGCGAACAGGCTTTCGATATTGACGTTCCGTTACCCATAAAGTATTCGGCAAATTTAAAATCGACCTATTTTAGTAACGCTTGGGCGGAAGAAAAATCGGGAGCGGCACTCGACGCATTAAACGTACTTTATGTCGCATTTACTCGACCCAAAGAAGAACTCATTGTTTTTGCAAAAGCCAAAAAAGCCCGAAAAAAAATTTCAGATGTCAGCGATTTGCTCTATGCAGCCGTATCGAACGATTTTACATCGGAGCACGAAAATCAGAAATTCATTAATCCTGCCACCTATTATAATTCTGAAAATCAGATATTTGAACTAAAAACAAATTATCTCGAAAAAGACAGTAAAAAATATTTAAAAGACGAAATCGGCTCCGGAATTACAATCAATTCCTATCCAAGTTTCGACATCACCGAGCGGCTGAAAATTTCGAGCGATTCCGATGATTTTCGTATCGAAAGTGTTGATTATCTGAAAGAAAAAGTAGATTACGGTAGTTTGATGCATTTAATTTTATCGAAAATAAAACATCTCGAAGATGCCGATTCGGTTTTGGATAATTTATATTTTGCAGGTTACCTTTCCGAGATACAGAAACAGGAATTGGCACAAAATGTTCGCGAAATACTTTCACGCCCTGTTGTTAAAAATTGGTTCTCGCAAGACTCCGAAGTTTTTAATGAGCGCGAAATTATTTCAAAATCAGGCACTTTAAGAATCCCCGACCGTGTCGTAATTCAGAACAACGAAATTGTTGTTATCGATTTTAAATTCGGCGAAATACGTAAAGAACACGAAATTCAAATTAAAGAATACATGCAATTACTGTTCGAGATATATCAAAAAAGACCAAAAGGTATATTATATTATGCTGAAAAAAATAAAATTACGGAAGTTAGTATCGATGAACAATTATATTTGTTCGAGAGCTAATCTATGTTTTAACACGAATAAGCTCTTCAATATTATACGAAGCACGGGCAATAATTGCGTGTTACAAATTGTTTAACTATTTGATATTAAAAGAAATCAGCATATCAGCACATCAAAAAACCAACCACTCAAAGTATATTTTACACTCAAACATTGTTTATTAAATAGATTGACATATTTTCTAACACAGAGATTCCCGCTTTGGAATAACTCAATTTGGAAGAGCGTGTGGCAATCGGACATTCGAGTTGAGAAACGATTTGAAAATCATCGATTCTGCGAATTAAAATTTTATTATCGTCGGGCTCTGCAATGTACCCGTTTCCCTTACCGGAAGCCATATATGCAAAATCGGGGATATTTTCCATAATTTCATTTCCAAGCTGAATATCAAGTCCTTGTATTCTAAAATAATTGTTTTTTACAATATTGCTGTCGATATATTGCATCATTCCGACAAAACCGATTTGGACAATTTTTTTTAATTTAAAATCTGTTTTAACAATTGCCAAGTCTTTTCCCGTATTGTAAAAATAACGATAAATTCCGCCAATATTTTGAAACACCCCCGAATGAACACTAAAACTTCTATCGAAAACCTCGGTTCGTTTTACTTTTATCGAATTGTTGAAAATTTCGTCTAAATAAACGGTGTACATGGTGTTGGTGGCGATAATGCACAAAATATTTTCATAAATTTGGGTAAAACTTCCGTCGGGGAAAATAAAGTTAATAATTTCTGTTATATTATTATCAGACTGATACAAGAATAATTTATTTTCTTTTCGCAGATAGATTTTGTCGGCAGTCAGATAAACATTCGAGAATTTTAATTTTGAAATCGTTGTTTTTCTATTTAAACTCCCTCGCTGAGAGGCATCGAAAATAAGGAAATTATCTTGTGTTTCGAGGCATGCTGTATTTTGTGAAAACATCATATTGATAAATTCCGTACCGGGTAAAATCGACACTATTTCGATATTTTCGGCTTCAATTTTCTTTATATCCGAAGGCTTTTTAAGTTGAGTAAAAAAGTTTGAACCTGAAACAGAAAACATAAAACGTTCGCCTTGTGCAAAAATCCGATGAAATTGATTTTGCATGTTTGTATCGCTTATCGGACTGTAAACTTTTGGCTGAATTAGGTTTGGGTCGTCGATAAAAACCGGAATTTTATGAATCATACGTTCGGCAAGTGTACTCAGTTTTTTATGTATGCCTTTAAATGGGTGCGAAAACGTAAATTTATAAAAAATAAGAACGGCGAGGGCGAAAAAATCACTTTGTTCAGATACGTGCCCTCCATACAAATAATCGCGAATATCATCGAGTAGAATTTCACTGTGAGACTGTGCCGGCGTTCCGTACGAATCGGTATCTATCATTTTCAAATCGCCGGCAAAATTAATTAAGACATTGTACTGGTTTAAATCACCCAACAAAACTTTATTTTTGTGTGCAATTTCAACAGCTTTAATCAATTGTTCGGCAATTTTCTTTTTAAAATCGTCATCAATTGAGTTCAAAATGCAATAATTTTTGCTAAACAAGTTCGAGAGCGGAAAATATTCACGCCCCAAATACATCATCGTAAATCCCAAAATATCACCTTTTTTGTTTTTAACTATCTCTTGGGGTGCAACAAATACCGATGAATCCAAGTGCATTAAAAAATCCATTTGAGCCGGCGATATCGGCGTTTTCCCTGTGTGATATAATTTTGCAACCAAATCCGGAAATGAGCTCAAAGCCATAATCCGCCCCTCTCCGCCCCGATGAATTTCCATAGAATCATCGGTTTTGTAGGTTTTCCCACTTTCGGTATATAATATAATAGCAGCCATGTGGTTTATATTTTGATTTGAAAGATACAAAAAATTAGAATTGCAAATCCATGTCGTTTAGTTAAGCCTCCGTTGGGGTTTTCAACCGCCAACGGGGCATTCTCAACCCCAATAGTGGTTTATATTTTGATTTGAAAGATACAAAAAATTAGAATTGCAAATCCATGTC
>DYMH01000019.1:0-3641 GCA_020721645.1 Draconibacterium orientale | reverse complement strand
GCCTCCGTTGGGGTTTTCAACCGCCAACGGGGCATTCTCAACCCCAATAGTGGTTAAAAACCCTATCGGCGGTTTATCAAAAGAAAATCCTTAAATTAACAACATTGATTGCAAATCTATGTTATTTTTCATTATATTTCACTAAAAATATTAGTAATGAGTTTTTAATAAATATTGAGTTCGGTATAAAAAGCTGAATTTGTGAAATCAAAGCCGCAAGGCGATTTTCTAATTAACTGTAAAACAGCATTTTGTGATTTGATAATTTTGCAAAAATAATCGACATGCAGCTTATTATACCGGACTCAATATTATAATACTGATTTTCAGCAATTAATATAACAAAGAGCTGCGAATTTCGTCGTTAAAATCCTTATCGTAACGAAAATATTGAGAAAGTTCCGGATACGAATAAAAAGCTGATATTTTTTCAACATTATTTTGTTCGCTCATTTTAGGATTAAATCGTGCGATGGATTGAGCTTTTAATTTCTCAAATTCAATTCGTTTGTTTGTTATTTCGATGATTTTAGACTGCGAAGTTTCCGGATTGATGTATTTTTGAGCATCATCGAAATTCAGAAAAACCGGCATTCTGTGTTTTTTATGCAAAGCACCGATTAAACTGTTAGTCTCTTGTGTTAAAATAGAAAACGTATGAACCGTTTCGCCCGAAACTCGATTAATCCAAGAATCCCAAATACCGGCAAAAACAAACAATCCGTTATTTTTCAAACTGATAAAAAAAGGATATTTTTTGCCTCCGCCGTCATAAAACTCAAAAAAACCGGAACATAACACCAAACACCTCATTTTTTTAGCTGCATTTTCAAACGATTTTTTTTCAAATATCGTTTCCGAACGAGCATTCAAATTCATATTTCTGAACCGTTCTGCTTCCGATTCTGTTTTACAAAATCCCGGAATCAAACCCCAAGAATAGTATTTAAGATAATTTTCATTATTTTCTCTGAGTAAAACAGGCATTTTAAGATGCGAAAACCCATTGGCAAAATACACATCTTCAATCAAACTGAGCTGATGTTGTGTGATGAGATTGTTGATAACTAATTCTTCGGATTTTTCTTTCTTTACTGAATAAAAAAAGCACATATTTCGTAACTTTGTTGGTTGAATGAAAATATTAAATGAATGGCTGAAAAATCAAAGCAAACATCACCGAATAATGAAAATTAAACAGAGCAAACCGGATTTTACGAAAATACGCAAAAAAGATGAATTTCGAATATATTCCTATTTTTTGTCCGATACGCTGTATCCGCTTGCAGGTTCCACAATTTCGGCGGGCTTTCCGGCGTATGCCGAAAATTTTAAAACCGAGCCCGTTTCTATCGACAAATTCTTGGTCGAAAAACCGGAAAGTACTTATATCATTCAGGTTTCGGGCGAAAGTATGATTGATGCAGGTATTTTTCCGGAATCTTTCATTGTTGTCGATACTTCGATAAAACCCGTAAACAATGCAATTGTTGTGGCACGATATTTCGACGAATTTATCGTAAAACGCATTAAAATATTCCCGGACCATGCTGTTTTGGTAGCCGAAAATGCCAATCGAAACTATCCGAAAATTCACATCGACGAAACGACTGATTTTGAAGTTTGGGGAACTGTTGTGGGAACATTTAAAAAACTAAAATGACAACATGGTTTCTAATCATCGACTGTAACACATTTTATGCCTCGGTAGAGAAAGTTTTTCGCCCCGATTTGCGTAATAAACCTGTCGTTGTTTTGTCGAATAACGATGGTGTCGTTGTTGCATTATCACAGGAAGCAAAAGATGTTGGTATAAAACGCGGCGATTTACTTTTTAAAATTGAAGAACTTGTTAAAACACATCGCGTTCATGTTTTTTCATCGAATTTTGTTTTGTATTACGATTTCTCGAAACGTATCGAAACCGTTGTTCGCAGATACTTTTACGATGTCGAAAAATATTCGGTCGATGAAATGTTTATAGAATATACCACCGATAAATCGGTTGATGAAATACGCGAAACAGCAAAAAAAATACGAGATACAATATCCGATGAAATAAAAATTAAAGTTTCTATCGGCATTGCACCCACCAAAACACTTGCAAAAGTAATGAATCGCTACGCAAAAAAGGATAAACGATATCAAGGCGTTGCTATTTTAAAAGACACGAATTTATTACAAAAAGCCTTGTTTACTTATCCTGCGGGTGATGTTTGGGGAATTGGGCGACAACACAGCAAAAATCTTGCTGCACAAGGAATTACAACTGCATGGCAATTTTCGCAAATGAACGATAATTGGCTTCGGAAAAATTTTTCAATCGTAGGCTTGCGAACAGCCCGCGAATTGCGGGGTATTCGCTGTATTGACATGGAACTGCACCCGCCCGACAAGAAGAATATCCTTTGTTCGCGAAGTTTTGGCAAGCCAATTTCCGAATTATCGGATTTGAAAGCAGCCGTTTCGGCATTTGTTCAGGAAGTTGCAGAAAAACTGCGGCGACAAAAATCTGTATGCAAAAGCATCGGCGTTATGGTGATGACCAATCCTCACCGAAAAGATCAAAAACAATATTATAATTCCGTCATGCTCGAACTGCCTTACGCCGCCAACGACAATTTGACTTTACAGGAAATCGCTTTTATAGGTCTCGAAAAAATTTTCAGAACCGAACATTTGTACAAGAAAGCCGGCGTTTTTGTGAACGATTTATTTTCTTCCGAAAATATTCAATATACCCTTTGGGACAATGCTGCGAAAATTTCCAAACGACGACATTTATTTCAAACCGTGGACACTATCAATACAAGCCTCGGACTAATTAAACTCGGCATTCAAAAAGGTACGGAAGCTAAACATTCGATGCGACAAACAAAAAAATCGCCTAATTATACGACTGATATATCGCAAGTTCCGAAAATTGATATGGATTGATAAGTAATGGTTAATGGTTAATGGTTAATGGTTAATGGTTAATGGTTAATGGTTAATGGTTAATTGATAATTATTAATGAGCCAAGTATAAAAAGTATAAAGTTTGAAAGTGAAAAGTGTAAAATCGTTCATAATCAGTAATTTATGTAAAGATGTAAATTTGACTTAAAGTCCTTATTTTCAGTATTATAACTTTATAAACTTTCTACTTTATGATTTTTTAAACTGAACTCATTAATGGTTAATGAAGTAATAATTTAATTTAATGCTTATCCGCAAAGTGCACTAAAAAAATTATATTGATAAAATTGATGGTTTTTAATACAGCTAATATGTTAATTAAAAGTATGTTGCAAACTCCCACATGAAAAAGGGGCTGGGGAATTTTTATTTAGGAACGTGTTTTTATTAACTGTCTATTCTCTGCGATACTCTGCGTCTTTTTACTCAGCGGCTCTCTGCGTTTTAAATAGATAATAAAGCATTTTACCGCAAAGAACCGCAAAGTTTTCGCAAAGAATCGCAAAGAATATTAGACATTTATTTAAAACTCATTACTTACTTAATTTATATGCTTATCCCGGATAATACCTAAAATGATATTTTGAAACATTTTTTCATTTTTGAGACGACCGCAAGTCGTCTCTACCCAGCATGCAGAAAGTTTTGCACGTAGAGACGTGTTGCACACGTCTCAAAAAATA
>DYMH01000136.1:6373-10223 GCA_020721645.1 Draconibacterium orientale | reverse complement strand
TAATTGATAATTGATAATTGATAATTGATAATTGATAATTGATAATTGATAATTATATTTATTTATAATAATAACAAATTTTATCTTACAAATAAAGATGAGTAAATTTAAAGAATTTAAACCGACCAGCTTGGCGATTGATAACAAAACCGCCGTCTTTTTCTTGGTTATTATCTTGGGAATATTTGGGTTTATCAGTTATAAAGGCATTCCCAAAGAACAATTTCCGGACATTGTTATCCCTACAATTTTGGTAAATACCGTCTATCCGGGAACATCGCCCGGCGATATGGAGAATTTGGTAACTCGCCCTTTGGAAAAGAATTTGAAGTCGATATCGGGCGTGAAGAAAATTACAAGCAGCTCGGTGCAAGATTTTTCATCGATTGCCGTTGAATTTAAAACCGATATCGATGTAGCTGATGCCAAACGTAAGGTAAAAGACGCTGTTGATAAAACAAAAGCCGATTTGCCCAACAATCTTCCGCAAGAATCGCAAGTTATGGAAATTGATATTTCCGAAATTCCGATTATGCAAATCAACCTTTCGGGCGATATGGACATGAACAAATTGAAGAAATATGCCGAAATGGTTCAAGACCGTGTGGAATCGTTCAAGGAAATAACCCGTGTTGATATTATCGGAGCTTTGGACCGCGAAATCCAAATCAATGTCGATATGTACAAAATGCAAGCCGCTTCGGCTTCGTTTTACGACATCGAAACTGCCGTAGCCCGGGAAAATGTTACCATTTCGGGCGGTACACTCGATGTGCACGGAATGAAACGTTCGATTCGCGTGGACGGCGAATTTAAAAATATCGAAACCATTCGCAACATTCAATTCAAATCGGGCAGCGGAGCCATTGTTAAACTCGGCGATATTGCCGAAGTTATTGATACAAACAAAGAAAGAGAAAGTTACGCCCGTCTCGAAGGAAAAAATGTTGTAACACTAAATGTTGTTAAAAAAAGCGGTGAAAATCTGCTTAATGCTTCCGACCAAATTAAAACGGCAATGGCTGAATTTGAAAAAGACAAATTTCCATCGAACTTGAACGTTACAATAACAGCCGACCAATCGAAATTTACACGTTCAACACTCGAAGAACTAAACAATACGATTATCATTGGTTTTATACTTGTTACTATTGTTTTGATGTTTTTTATGGGAATAACGAACGCTGTTTTTGTCGGCTTGTCTGTTCCGCTTTCCATGGCTATCGCATATATAGTTATGCCGCAAATGGGCTACACGATGAATATGTTGGTGATGTTTTCGTTCATTTTCGCACTCGGAATTGTGGTGGACGATGCCATTGTGGTAGTAGAAAACACGCACCGTATTTACTCTCAGAACCACGGTAAAATGGATATTGCTCATGCGGCTAAATACGCTGCCGGCGAGGTTTTTGTGCCGATTCTGTCGGGAACTTTAACAACTCTTGCTCCGTTTTTTCCTTTGGTTTTTTGGCCCGGAGTTACAGGGAAATTCATGCACTTTATCCCCGTTGTGCTGATAATCACTCTTTTTGCATCTTTAATTGTAGCATACATTATCAATCCTGTGTTTGCTGTTTCGTTTATGGAACACGAAGAAGAAGGCAAAGCGGTGAATAAGAAAAAAATATTTGTCATTTCGGGAATTATAGCACTGATTGCCGGAATTTTTTATGCATCGCACATGATTGGTGTCGGTAATCTTTTGATTTTCTTTTCAATATCCTTCATTTTACATAATTTTTACGGAACAAAAATTCTGTTACGTTTTCAAAAAAGAATTATTCCGGCAATTATGAATATCTACGAACGCCTTTTAAGATGGGCATTGCGAGGAAAAACTCCATACATTCTTTTCGGCAGCATGTTTGTTTTTTTAATAGTAACCGTAATGATAACGGGAGCATCGAAAATGAAAGTTGTCTTTTTTCCAAATTCCGACCCGCAATACATTTACACTTACATTACAATGCCGATAGGAACAGATGTTAATACAACTGATTCTATCACAACATTAGTCGAAAAACGAGTTCAGCAAGTAATCGGAGCCGGAAATCCCGATGTCGAATCGGTGATTGCCAACGTGGCTTTGGGAGCATCGAACAATCAATTCGACCGTTCGGTAACAGCACATAAAGGAAAAGTTACAGTTGCTTTTGTTCAGTATTCGGAAAGAACCGGACCTTCTACTGTTGTTTATTTAGATGAAATTCGGAATGCTGTTAAAGATATAAAAGGAGCTCAAATAATTGTTGATCAAAATCTCATGGGACCTCCTTCGGCAGGAAAACCCGTGAATATTGAAATCAGCGGCGATAATTTGGAGGAATTGATTTCGGTTACCGCAAATTTTAAAAAATTCGTTGAATCGTTGAATATCGAAGGAATCGAACAACTCAAATCAGATTTCGACGAAACAAAACCGGAATTGGTTATAAAAATAGACCGCGAACGTGCCAACCGCGAAGGAATTTCGACAGGACAAGTAGGCTCCGAAATAAGAACTGCTGTTTTGGGTAAAGAAATATCAAAATATCGCGACGGAGAAGAACAATATCCAATCGAATTGCGTTACGGGGTAGATGTTCGAAAAAATATCGACAAAGTTCTGAATTCAAAAATCACTTTTCGAGATATGAACACAGGTTTGCTGCGTCAAATACCGATTTCAGCCGTTGCTCGTGTAGAATATGTTAATACTTACGGAGCTATAACTCGGAAAAACGTAAAACGAGTAATTACACTGGCATCTAATGTTCTGACAGGATACAATGCAAACGAAATAAACAAGAAAATAACAGATGCTTTACCGCAATTTAAAAAATCGGAATCAGTAGATATTCGCCTTACAGGAGAACAGGAAGATCAGCAAGAAGTGGCTTCGTTTCTGGGTAAAGCCATGCTGTTAGCTTTATTTTTGATATTGTTTATTTTAATTTCGCAATTCAATTCTGTTTCAAAACCAACAATTATTTTAGCAGAAGTTATTTTTAGTATTATCGGCGTATTACTTGGATTTGTAATTTTCGGAATGGATATTTCCATTGTTATGACAGGTTTAGGAATTGTTGCTTTGGCGGGAATTGTAGTTCGCAACGGAATTTTACTTGTCGAATTTACCGACGTACTCAAAGAACGCGGCTACCGAACACGCGAAGCCATTATTCAAGCCGGAAAAACTCGTATCACCCCTGTCCTATTAACAGCCACGGCTACAATTCTCGGATTGGTTCCGCTGGCTATTGGTTTGAAAATAAATTTTGAAACACTTTTTACGCACTTGAATCCACATATTGGCTTAGGAAGCGATATTACGGCGTTTTTCAGTCCGCTGGCTTGGACAATTATTTTCGGTCTCAGTTTCGCAACTTTCCTTACTTTGGTGATGATTCCGGTGATGTATTATATCGCTTTTGCAAGTAAAGTTAAAACCGTTCGCACCAAAAATGCTTTGACAGCCAAAGCTAAGAGTTTGGGAATGGGAAAATAAAAGTTTTTTAAGTTTAGTTTGTTTTTCTAAGAACTCCCCGGCTTTTCCGACAGGGAGTTCTTTTACGGTTTAATCCTACCCCCAAACCTGTTTCCAAATTAATTTGTTGTGATAAAAAAAAGGCTTATCTTTGAAATAAAAATTTGAAAATGTCGGAATTTAAAGCAAAATATCTCAATCCGTTTACCGATTACGGATTCAAACGCCTTTTCGGCGAAGAACCGAACAAGGATTTATTGCTCGATTTCCTCAATGAATTACTCAAAGAAACCGAAGGCGAAATTAAAGAAATATCCTATTTGCCAAACGAAAATTTACCGCTCCATTTCGGCGACCGCCGTGCAATATTCGATTTATATT
>DYMH01000136.1:0-6273 GCA_020721645.1 Draconibacterium orientale | reverse complement strand
CTTTTGAAAAAGGTGAAAATAAAGGAAAAATCGAAGGAAAAATCGAAGGAAAAATTGAAGGAAAAATTGAAATTGCAAAAAAAATGCTCAACAAAGGTATTGACATTCTATTAATAGTTGAAATGACAGGGTTGACTGAAAAGCAGATTAACGATTTGAAAAAGAATTCTCGAAAAAATTGAAATACTTTTACTTTTCCCTTCAACTATTTTTGACCAAGTTGCCTCCAACAAAAAAAACAGCATACATCTATGCTGTTTTTTCATGAAAGTTTAAATTCTAATAACGCTCTATTGCCCAATTTTTCTGTCTTTCTTCTGCTTTTTTGTTCCATTCCGGTAGTACATTCATTTTAAACTCTTTTTTTTCTGCTTTCAATTTCCCCATATCCAAACCGATGTATTTTTGTGCTTTTTCCTTTGTTGTAATGTCCGGATAAGCAATTTCTTCATAATGACCTAATTTAGACAATAAACGTGCAAGTTTTACACGAGCATCTTGTGCAATAACAATACCTGTTGCGATAACTCGAGAAATTTCCACAGGAGAGTGAAACGAGCTTCCGTGACCGGCGGCAGAGTAATCCCAACGCCACTGAGCATGCCTAATATCCTGCAAAATATCTTTCATATCAACTTCTTTGGCACCGAAATCCCATGCAGCTTTTGCTTCAACATGAGCTTTTACCAAAAGTATTTCGAGGGCATCACGATTTTGAATAATTTTATCCTGCCGGTCGTAAACATTTTTAACCAATTTTTCGGCTTCTTCTCTGTGGCACACCTGACAAGAATTGGCGATATTGTTCAACGGACTTTGGAGTTGATGATTCGTGAATTTCTGTCCGCCTTCGGTTTTGTACGGCATATGACAATCGGCACACGAAACACCTCGTTCGGCATGAATTCCTGTCGAATAAACTTCAAAATCCGGGTGTTGAGCTTTCAACATCGGAGCTTTGCTCAAACCGTGTTCCCAATCAGAAAATTGAATTTCATCGTAATATTTTTCAATATCATCGGCTGTTTTACCCTTATCCCATGGAAATGTAAGATATTGTGCTCCTTCTGTTTTATGTTTATCGAAATAATATTCCACATGACATTGTGCACAAACCAATGTTCTCATTTCTTGATGCGAAAACGATTTCACATCTTTTCCTTGTCGTTCGAAGGCTTCAATCAATGCAGGGCGTGTAATTCTCAAATTCATAGTCGCCGGATCGTGGCAATCGGCACAACCAATCGGATTCACGATTTCGTGTCCGATACTCGCCCATTTTCCTTTGTAAAATTTAATGATACCTCGTTCGTTCATTAAACGCGGTACATCGGGGCTTTTACACGTCCAGCAGGTTGAAGGCATTGGTCCGTCTTCGGCATTTTTGGGACCGCCTGTTCGTAAAGTGTTTTTTACATCGGTAATGGCATAAAAATGCCCTCGCCCTTGTTTGTAATCCTTCGAAAATCCATATCCTGCCCATAACACAACCAATCTTGGGTCGATTTCGAGCATATCAATAGTAGCATTACCGTTGTATTTGCTGTGAAAACTTGTGTCGGAGGTTAAATAATAAGATTGATATTCGCGCGGAAAATTTTGCCCCCAAACTTCATTTCTCGGTTCAAAATTCGTCAGCTTAACTTTCGGAGTGTAAACATTTTCAGATTCGGCACGTCGCTCAATAATTGAAGCTGCAAGCAGTCCTAAAAAGAAGACAACGATGATTGTTGCTCCGAATACTGCCCAATTTACCCAAGGTTTTCTTGCATTTTTTAAAATTTGATTTTCCATAATTTGGTTGAGATTATATTATTTTTTTGTTAGATTTTTCAGCCAAGCGGGTACAATGTTTTCTTTTTCAACGGTTTTGGCATTCGGAGTCGAAGATAATCCTTTGACACGCCCGTGCGGAACTTCGCGATGACAATCCCAGCATAGTTTTCCGAAACCGTGTTGTACTTCTTCATAAGTAAATTTAGTTGCAACATTATGATTTACATTTTCGTGGCAACGAATGCAATTTTCCATCACCACTCCGGCTCCGGCTTCTTTGATTCGTATCACTTCGGGTTCTAAGCGTAAAGTGAACATGGTTGCGTGACGCGACCCATCGGCGGCTTTGAAAAAATATTTCCGAAAAACGTTGTCGTGCGGAACGTGGCAGTCGTTGCAATTTGCTTTTTCGCGATGCGAACTGTGATTCCATGTAGCATATTCGGGTGTCATAATATGACAATTAACGCAGGTTTCAGGAGAATCGGATAAATAGGAAACGGCATTTGAAACTTTAAAGGTAAATGCTCCCAAGCCTACAAATATTCCCAACACAATTGCTACGGGTAATTTCCATTGAGCGGGAGGTGTTAGGATTTGAATTATTCGTTTCATAATTTATGATGATTAAATAGATTCAGATATTCATGTCTTATTATTTTATCACAAATATATATACAATTTCAACAATAATAATCAATTTTGATTGCTTTTTGGGTAAATGGACAAGTTGGTTTCAAAATTTTCCACACATTTGTTATCAAATTGTGGTTGCATTATTTTGCATCTCAGGTACTTTCTGATAATTCTCTATTTTTCAAATAGAAATGCAGACTATTATGTTTGAAAACATAAACTTGTTCGATTTCCGGATTCGGAAAAATTTTGGCGAGAAATTATAAAAATTATTTCCTTTTCAAATATCCATAATCGAAATAATACAAAATTTTCAAGGAAAAGTTGTTTGTTGCAGGAGAAGTCAGTGTTTCTTTTAGATTTTCGGAAAAAGAATAGGAGTAGAAATTTTCATCGGTAAAAATTTGGTTTTTCCACGCAACTGTTAAAAAGCTGCCGGGTGCAAATTCCCAAGAATAGACAAAATCAATGTTAAAAGAATTGAAATTAATGTTATCGGTCGAATAATAATCAATCGGAGCATGAATTTCGCCGTCTGTATCCAATTCGTAAAAATTTTTGTACGAAACCGGAGCCCAATAATGCCGGGCACGCAAGCTGAATGTTGAATGATTATTTACCGAAAATTGAACATTTAAAGTATTTGTTATTGTTTTTTGGTCTCGTCTTCCGAAAAATGAAACTGTTTCATCATCGGAAGTTCCGGCGAAGCCGATTTCGGAATAATTATAAATTCCTACAAAGTTGTAAATCAACATTAAACGGTCGTTGAGCCGCCACCGCGGGTCGAAAAAAATCCAACCGCCTGTCGAATTAAAATGTTTCGACTCAAAATATCCTCCCCCTAAATCGCCGGCAATTTTTTTGCTGTAATCGGTAGATATCCAAAGCCCGGTACTGTACCCGGGATACAAATTGAACACCAAACCTTCGATGCGTGCTTCATCAAAATCGAAACCCTTCACCGGACGTACCCAAAACTCGCCGCCTACCGAAAAACGGTTGCGAAATGTCATGTTTCCGTTAAGATATAAATTTGTGCTGATATAGTGATGCGGTGCGAATTGTGAGGTATTAACAGCCGTAAAATTGGCTTTCCAATTCAACAAACGCCAAACAGGTTTATAAATTTGATAACTGAGGGCAACAGTATTTGTAGTTCGGTTATTTACCTGTAAATAGCCCATATCATTGGGATTGAATTTATCCGATAGTGTTTTGTGTGATAGGGAAAATTTCAGATTGCCCGATATTTTATTAAAACCCAAACCAAACTTATGTCCGTATTCAGTTTTCAATGTATCATCGTATATTTGGCTTAAAGCTCCGTAACCGGAAATTGAATACGAGTTCAACTTGTTTTGAACACTAAAATCGGTTCCTGTAACATTAGCCGAATAGTTGCCTTTCGGACTGAAATAATTTGTATTAATCAGGCTGATATGAGAATTATTTTTCAATCGTTGTTCCACAACAAATACATTAAAATTCGTAAATTCTTGGGTTACATAATTTCTTTTATTTCCGGAAATTGAATCTGTTATCACAGCTTCCGATCGTTGCGACATGCCGTTGAGAAAACCTAAACTAAATCCTTTTTTTGTTTTTCCCGAAATTTTTGTCGCATTTAATAATTGCAATTCCGCAGGATTTTTTTCTATTTTCTCCGCCCCCATCAAAATACCTTCTGTATCGAAATATTTTCGGGGCATTCCGCCAATTCGCCGTGAATAAAAAATATCGACTCGGCTGAATAATTCGGTTCCTTCGGTAAAAAAAGGGCGTTTTTCATCGTAATACAGCTCAAATGGCGACAGGTTCAGTTGTTTATCGTCCGACTGCACTTGTCCGAAATCCGGAATCAACATCATGTCCAAAGTAAAACTCTCCGAAATTCCGTATTTCAAATCCAAGCCGCCACGCAAAGAATAGGAATTCGGATTCTTATCATATTTTTCGAGATAGCCTGCCACAAAAGGCGAAAGCGAAAGGCGGACCGGCGATTCAATATCTTCAATGCCTTTCAATTCGCCGTTACCCAAATTCAAATTGTCGGCACTCGGATTTGCAGGATTCCACGAAGATACCTCCCTGTTTCTGCCAATATATCTGAAAAAATTGATGCCCCATGTCTGATTTTTTTTCTTTGGAAAACGCAAAGCCGAATACGGAATTTTCATTTCAACACGCCAACCATTGTTCAAAACCTCTACTTTACTCTTCCACACGGCATCCCAACTGTTGTCTTCTGTGTTTTTTGAAAATTGCAAATCGGCTTGCACACCTGCTGCCGTTACCACAAAACCCAATCCCGCCTGCGTGTCGTTATAACAATCGATAAGAACACTAAAATAATCGGCAGTACCTTCATCATCGCGTGCCGTTAATTGCCGAAAAATGCTGTCGGGCTGAGTATCGTAAAGCATTGCGGAAATATATAATGCAGAATTATCATATTCAACAAGTACCGAAGATTTTTGCAACGAAAGATTCCCTGCATTTGGTTCCATTTGAACAAAATATTCGGTTGCTGTAAAATCTTGATTTTTAACCAATTCATTCGATTGAACGGTTGTTTTCCGCCCGACTGTTAAATATTTTTTTTCGAGTTGATTTTGTGAATAAATACTTGTAAAAAAGAGACAAAATACAACACATAAGAGACTAAATTTTATCATAAAAAAGTAAAATTTCTTTTTTGTAGGACGAAATACACTCTAAAAAAGTTACACTAAAAAATATTTTTTATTTGATAATTTACGAACAGATTCATCAAATTTGTCGTACCATCAACCTTCGCAGCACAAAATTTCTTTGGGGCAAAATTTTAACTCTCAATTTACGAAAATTAAGTGAGAATTTTTCATTTTAGGGCAAAATTATTTTAGCGGACTGACAATAAAACCTTGATTTCTCAATAATTGAATCACCCCCTTATCTCCCACCAAATGTCCGGCTCCCACAGCGAAAAAACAACTTCCGTTTTTTGAAAAATCCACAATTAAAGGAATCCAATTTGTGTTTCGGGAGATAAGAAAATCTTGTTCAAAATTTTCAATATCCTCTTCTTGCTCAAAAAGTTCGCCCAATTTCTCCAAATTTTGTTCTTTGTAAGCCTCCAATAATTGATTGTACTCGGTCATCGGATTCCCTTCCAAACCTTTAACATACATCATGTCTATTTGTTTTTCGATGCTGATTTTATTGATTACCGACAATTGAAAATCGATAGATTCCAAAAATTCGGCTTTCATGCCTATTTTTTCCGCTTCCTTACTCAATTTTTGCTCATATGCAACAGGCTTTTGGATAAATTCATTCAACACCAATGCCGAAGCAAAAATAGGTTTGATTTTTTGCATCTTTTTAAACGTTGATTTCGATATTTTTACAGAATCCAAAAAATACGATGTAAAATGCTGATATTGTTCTTCATTCAAATAATCCTTTACTTTTTTACCTTCGGGTAAAATTAATTGTTTTGCGATTTCTAATTGTTTTTTTAAACTTAAATTGATATCGGTTTCTAAAACCAATGTTTTACACGACTCAATGCATTTTTGTGCGGTCTCCGAAAAAACGTATTCTTTTTCCGGAATCAAATGAATTGTTCCGAACAAATATGAAGGCGTTTCGAGTCCGTTACCTGAAATTTCCCACAAAATCGAATTTTCAATTTCCGAATTTTGACTTTTTAAATCTATTGAAAACAGTGATACGATAATAATAAACAATAAGCATGAACCGGAAAATTTAATTTTTTTCATTTTGAACAATTTATAAAAATGATTTTATTGAATGATAAATTAATATGCTTATCCGCAAATCACCCCAAGTAATCCCATCTATAAGAAACAGAGG
>DYMH01000253.1 GCA_020721645.1 Draconibacterium orientale | reverse complement strand
AAAAAAATAGATTAAATTTGCGATACAAAAAACGGTATTTTTTATGAAATCGAATAAAACAGAGGAGCTTATCAAGAAAATAAATCCTCCCCCAAGAATAAAAACCATAGCCGACAAAATCCTATCGGGCGAAAGAATCAATGAAAGAGAAGGTATCAGCTTGTTTCTGGAAACCGATTTGGGTTTGCTGGGTAGCTTGGCAAATGCTGTTCGCGAAAAACGGCATGGCGATAACACGTACTTCAACAGAAATTTCCATATCGAACCCACCAATATTTGCATTTACAATTGTAAATTCTGTTCCTATGTTCGCAAAATCAACACCGAAGGAGCTTGGGAATATTCGATAGATGACATCTTGGAAGTTGTAAGAAAATACAAGGGACAATCCGTTACGGAAGTTCATATTGTGGGCGGCGTTCATCCGGGGCGAGATTTACATTATTACGGTGAAATGATTCGCCGTATCAAAGAAATACGCCCCGAAATTCACGTCAAAGCCTTTACTGCCGTTGAATTGGAATTTATGATTAAAAAAGCGAAAATGAGTTTGGAAGATGGTCTTCGGCGGCTGAAAGAATATGGACTGGATTCGATTCCCGGCGGAGGAGCCGAAATTTTTGCTCCGGAAATTCGCCGCGAAATCTGCGACGAAAAAGCTTCCACCGATAACTGGTTGCTTATTCACGAAACTGCACACCGCATCGGTATTCCGTCGAACGCAACAATGCTTTATGGGCATATCGAAAATTACGAACACCGCATCGATCATCTCAGTCGCTTACGGGATTTACAGGATAAGACAATGGGATTCAACACATTTATTCCGCTCAAATATCGAAAAGCCAACAATCATTTATCCTACATTGGCGAAGTAAATGCTGTAGAAGATTTGAAAAATTTTGCCGTTTCGCGACTGTTTTTAGATAATTTTCCACATATCAAAGCCTATTGGCCAAGCATCGGGCGGCAAACTGCCCAGTTATCACTCTCCTTTGGTGTCGATGATATTGATGGAACAATTGACGATTCGACCAAAATCTATTCCATGGCTGGTGCCGAAGATAAAAATCCGAAAATGACTACCGAAGATTTAGTGGAATTGGTGAAGGAAGTCAATCGAATACCAATTGAACGAGACACTCTATACAATCATCTCAAAGTTTACTAGCATAAATGTGTTTTTTATTTAACCAAGTACACGATTCATTTTTATAATTATTCTATATACATATAAATATTTCCACATGGAATCACAAGGTTTTTTTAAAGAATTGTTCCATTTTATTTTCAGTTTCAAATTTTTGAAACACTTCACGGCATCGCTGTTAATAGGTTTTATGCTGATTTTGTCAGCGGTATTTTTAATGAACAGTTTTACAAATCATGGCGAGTCGATGTCGGTTCCGGGTTTTAAAGGCTTAACATTTGAGCAAGCCCAAGAGCTTGCCGATGAAAAAAATATCCGAATCGAAATCCTTGATTCTGTTTTCAATGCACCCGGGAAACGAGGCAGCATCGTAGAACAGAATCCTCCGGCAGATTTCAGAGTTAAAGAAAATCGTACGGTTTTTTTAACCACTAAAGCCATGAAACCTGAAATGGTAACTATGCCTAACTTTGTGAACTCCACTCTGATACAAACCAAAGCTGATATGGAAACTTATGGATTGAAGGTGGGAAAATTGACTTATAAACCTTGGAAATACGATAATCTTGTGATTGAACAACGGTTTAAAGGCAAAAAAATTAAAGCCGGCGAAAAAATTGAAAAAGGCTCGTATGTCGATTTATTTTTAGGGCGTTCGGGCAGCAGTGAAAACACAAATGTTCCCGATTTAATTGGATTAAGCAGTGATGCCGCCGAAATGGAAATTGCCGAAATGATGCTCAACATTGGGACAACGATATTCGACCAAACGGTAGAAACCGAAGAAGATTCATTAAATGCCAAAGTGATAAAACAATTTCCGCAAAAAAACGTTTCAATTATGCCCGGAAGCGAAGTCGATATTTGGCTCAGCCTTAAAATTGATTCAATTAATTAGAGTCCGTCCATAAAGTCAACGTTTTTCGGGATTTTTATCCCGAA
>DYMH01000252.1 GCA_020721645.1 Draconibacterium orientale | reverse complement strand
AAATTTGAATTGGTCGCAAATTGTATTGATTAAGTAAATAAGTCTATTTATTTTTAAACTTACTGCGAGTGTAAACATCATATTATATTTGTTTGGGATTTCGGAAAAATTAGATGTTTGCCTAAAATATGTCGGGAAAAAAGAGTCTCTGTAATACATCTCTTCGAGCATTGCCGGTAGTGGGTCGGGCGAAAGTTTCAATAGTCGCAAATTTTCGTAATCTGTTTTTTCTTTAAATTTGATGTAGTTGGTTATGCCTATTTGAACAAAAGGCTCTGCAATTTTTGTCTTCAAAGGATAATAAGTAAGTAACAAAGGCAATTGTACTGATTCCGTTGTGGTATAAAAATCGAACAAAGCAAATGTATCTTGTGTTGTGTGGCTTTGGGAAAAAACAAAATCATTTGCCGTTATTTTATTTTTCTGATAACCTATGCCAAGGCTCAAACTGAAATGTGGGTTCAAATTTCGTGAAATATTGAATACGAAATTTAATGCAGGTTCAGACTTCATGTTTTGACCGGGACCTATTGAATCAAATTTTGGCAGGTGCATTTGATTCAATCCTGCATTTAATTCTAATGCGTATTTTCGCTGAGCATGTAATCCGTAAAATGGGAGACAGACGGCAAGAAATATCAATATATTTTTCATTGTTTGGTGTTATTCTTTATTTTTCAACTTTTCAACTTCCTCGTTCAGTTGAATAATGTACAAAGTTAACTCTTCAATTTTTTTGAGTAAAACGGCTTGGTTTTCACCTAAGTCTAAGCCTTTGTCTTGCACTTCGGATTCACTTATTACACTGGGAAGATGTTTGTTAATTTTTAAATATGCTTTTAATTCCGGCAGCGGCATAAGATTATAATCGCCGGCAAATACATAGTCAGGCCAATTATTGTTGTTTGTTGTATGAATTCTTTTCGCAACAACGGTGCCATTCACTTCCAATTTTTCCGTCGGGTTGGTTTTGCCGATGCCTACGTTTCCGTATGTATCAATTGTAACTCTGTCCTGCCCATTTGTTCCAAGAATTAAAAAACCACCATCAGTTGATCCGCCTCTGTTAAAACTCATATATCCATTTCGGCGGTCTCCGTTATAATTCTGAGTAATCTTAAAAGTTGAACAATAAGCAGGTTGTGTACTACCACTGCTTACAACAAGTTTGT
Source organism: Draconibacterium orientale (assembly GCA_020721645.1). GTDB lineage: Bacteria > Bacteroidota > Bacteroidia > Bacteroidales > JAADGE01 > DYMH01. The sequence continues at coordinate 924 of DYMH01000252.1, read as the reverse complement.
TATTTTCCGAACTGGTTGCCGGTATTGAGGTTTTTATTTCAAAAAAACAACAATATCTAAAAAATATTTCAATTATTCTTTTTGCAACACAATTTTTCCGGTATAAATTGTCCCTCCGGCTTCGATTTTCAGCAGATACAAACCGCTGGGCGATGACGAAATATCGACTTCAATAAACTGCCCCGTAAAGTTTTTCCGAAAAATCGTATTGCCGAGCATGTTGGATATTTCCATTGAGACGGAGTTTTCGTTTTTGGGAACAGAAACGGTGAATTTGCCGTTGTTGGGGTTGGGAAAAATGGAGAAATTATTTTCGAAAATGTTTTCCGGTGAAGGCAGTTTTTTGTCCACTAAATTTTGTGGAGCTTGAAAATTTATTGTTGTATTTCGTTTCTGCTCCGTTTCGCAATATTCGATACATTTTGCATCATTACTTGGTAGTAATTCTATTTGGAATTCTTTTGGTATGCTGTAAACTCCATAGCTGTTTATTCCATATACTGATAAGGTTACAGAACCCGGTATCCAAGTTTTTGAAAAATCTCTTGAAATGCCACAGACAAAATTATCGTCATTAAATCCTCCCCATGTCATAAGTCCATTGTTTTGCGGTGTCAAATTCCACGTGTAATTTGTTGCTATTCCGTCAAATTCATCAATAACAAAATATAATGCATGAGATACCCAAACCATCCAATCTTCACACGGACATAATTGATACGGTGATGTATTTGATAAACCGCCATGAAAATATATCGCCTCCGGTTCTGTCGGAGTTATGTTTATATTCGGTACTGAAGGTGGACAATCATAATCTGAAATATAGGCAGAAAATTTGCTTCCGGATTTTACAGAAAAACCGGATTTTAATTTATATTAAACCGAATAATTAAGATTACATAAATTTACAATAAATTCATTAGG
>DYMH01000135.1 GCA_020721645.1 Draconibacterium orientale | reverse complement strand
TGATAATTGATAATTGATAATTGATAATTGATAATTGATAATTGATAATTTTTTATTATAAATGTGAGATATTTTATTAAAATATTAATTCTTTATTTTGGTTTGGTTTTTACGTTGAATAATGCAAAAGCCCAAAATGATGATGAAATTTGGTATAAAATTTCAACGGAAATTGCTTTAAATTTTGAGAAAAATCCGTTTGAAATTCGCTGGCGACCTGACGATCATATCTTTTTACCCAAAAAATATTTAGCAAAATTTGACGATAAAAACAATGCAGCACGAACCGATTTTATGATTGGCGTGAATTTTTGGAAATTCAAACTTTTCAATTATTCAAAATTCGATGAATTTGGCGAAATGTGGACAGGCATTCGTTTCGATTATAATTTCGATTTGTTCAATAAGAAACTCCTTTTCAACATTCAGGAACGCTATTTTTGGCGACTGACCAAACGAGCCGATGAACATTATTATTTAATTCAATTTATTCGCTATGCAATTTTCAAATCCTTTCAGGCTGGCGTTTTGAGTTACGGAAAATGGAACCCGGATAAGGATTTCGACAAAGGAATTTGGTTTATCGGACCGACGGTAAATTTCGATTTCCCGCATCATTTCAGCCTGAATTTAGCGATGACACGCGATATATTTTTTTCGTCGGCACGTTACATGGCATATCTAAAAGTAGGATACAAAATTCGGTGGAAGCGTAAAGTATTAACGTTCACAGATTAATAAAAATTAAATGCAGAAAATATCACTGCACAAAATATTGGGAATCGAAAAAGGCGAAGGACATTTAATCAGCTTACCCTTGCTGTATTCGTTCTTCACCGGAGCCTCGTTTGCATATTTTGTTACAGCCTCAACATCGTTGTTTCTCAACGCCTTCGACCGAAATATGTTGCCGCCTGTATTTGTTGTTTCAAGCATTTTGGTTTTTTTGGCAGGAATTGTTTATTCCAAATTTCAAAATTCCAAACCACTTGATAAAGTGTTACGTTCGGGCATGGGGTGGTTAGTCATTTCGGTTGCAGCAATTGTTATCGCTTTTGTAATTACAAAATCACTTGTATTAATATTTTTATTATATGCGTGGATACGAATTTATTCCTATCTAAGCGGAATATCATTTTGGAGTTTAGCCGGACGTATTTTTTCTCTGCGACAGGGAAAACGCTTATTCAGTTTGATTTCCTCAGGTGATGTTTTCGGTAGCATTTTGAGCTTTTTCTCCGTTCCCTTTCTACTTAAAATAATCACTGCCGAAGAAATTCTTTATCTGTCTATCATATTTTTAATTCCGGGTTTTATTGTTCTTTTGAAAATATTGAATCGCTTCAAAACCACTCTACACACAACAAAAGAAGAAAAAACCCGAAGTGAAATTTCCGAAGCCGGCAAAGAAGAAACCAAGCGCAAAAAATACTATTATCTGTTCTATGCAATAACATTTCTGCCTGTTTTAGCTCAATTTTTTGTCGATTTTATCTTTCAAAGTCAGGCAAAAATCGAATTTCCCGAAAAAGAATCTCTGACTGCTTATGTCGGAATATTTTTCGGTGTCAGTTCGATTGTGGAATTTATTTTAAAAACATTTGTTGCAGGTCGTTCTCTTTCAAAATATGGTTTACGTTTTGGTTTACTTGCCTTTCCGGTAGTACTTTTCATTAGTTTTGTTCCAACTATTTTTTCTTCCTTTATCCCGGTGATGTCTCTTTTATTTTTCGCATTCATTAACCTTGGGCGATTATTCACAAGAGCCGTTCGTACTGCTTTCAACGACCCTTCGACACAAATTCTCTATCAACCGCTGCCTCCCGAAGAGCGTTTAAAGTTTCAAAATAAAATAGAAAGCGGACCCAAAGCCTACGCAGGAATTGTTGCCGGCTTAATTCTTTGGGGATTAACAGCTTTGCCTTCATTTTCATTGTACTACTTCTGTTATGTTCTTTTAATTATCATCATTGTTTGGTTGAAATTTTCGGAAGATATATATATTGAATACAAAAAAATTCTCCAATCCGCTCTTCAATTTTTTGGAAAAAAAGAAAAACAATTACCGGAACTTCTCATTATCCAAGTATTATTTGAAGAAAAATTAAAAAACCTATCCGCCGAAAAACAAAAATCGGCAACGGAAGCTTATTACGAAGTTTTTCCGAAAGCATTTTTCAGCCAAAATAAAACTCTTGAATCCGGCGTAACGATTGACGAAATTCTTGACTTAGCAAATTCCCCAATACCCGAAAAAAGAAAATCAGCAGCAGGTATTCTTTGGTTATGTAAAACATTTAAAGCAGACACGGCACTTTCAAATCTGATGAAAGATGACGATAAATCGGTTCGCCGTTCAGCAATTTTATCAGCCGGTAAAACCCGGAAACCGGAATTTATTCCACTCCTGATTCGTAATGTCGAAAATCACGAATTTAGACTGCAAGCCCTTGCTTCACTCGAAAATATGGGCGAAAATGCTTTGACCGAATTATTCAAACTATTTCTTAATTCCGAAGGGAAAATAGAAATGCAATTCCAAATAATCACCACAATCCGAAAAATAGGTTCCGATAACGCCCTTCGATTCATAAAATCCCTGCTCAATTATCCGGACAAACAGCTAAAAGATATTGCAATTGGGACACTGGGAAAAATGGATTTCAGAGTTTCTCAATCAGATAAAGCTCTATTTTCTCAATTCCTTGAAACCGAGATTCTTGATTATACTGCCATGACAGCAGTTTTGATAGATTTGAATCGAGATTTACCTAATTCCGAACTCTTAAAACGTATCGAAAATTCTCAAAAACGAAAAAAACAAAAAATTTTCGCACTCCTTTCCGTAATGTACGATGCAACTGCAATGCAGCTGATAAAGGAAAATTTGGAAAGTAAGGATAAAACTGCTCAAAATTTTGCCATTGAGGTAGCAGACACTGTTGTGGACGAAAAACATAAAATATTTGTACTGCCAATTTTTGAAGATATCTCGAATGAAGAATTATTAAAACGTTTTTCAGAATTTTTCCCTTTCGAAAATTTATCACTTGATGAAAGATTGGAGGAAATAATAAATGCAGACTGCGATAAATTTGATGTCGCCACAAAAACAGAGGCAATAAATATACTCAGCGATTTTAAATCCGAAAATACGTTTCGATTGCTTAATTCTCAAATTATCAACCCGAACTCTTTAATCAGAGAAGCTGCGGCTTTGGCTCTTTTCCATAAATATCCCGATAAATTTTTCGACCAAATGGTAAAATTAGGACGTAAAATTCCGGACGCTAAATTGCTCAATTCCAAACTTCTTGTATCGAACAGAGGACAGAATTTGATGGACATAGAAAAAATAAAACTGCTGAAAAATATCGACTTTTTCTCGAATATCGATGATGATAATTTGTACGAATTAGCAGTAAACAGTTACGAATCAGTACATGATACAGGTGAAATTATTAAAACAGACAACGACATAATATATCTCGTTTTTTCCGGAATTTTGACTAAAACCAGTGATAATACAATATCAGAAGCAGGACAATTATTAAATGTGTTACCCGAAAACGAAGCCAACTATCAAGTAAGTTTCAAATCAATGTTAATCAACATAAAACGGATTTATTTTAATAAAATAATCAATGCGAATCCGAAAATTGCAAAAAAAATTATTCAATATATCAATTGATATTTTAATATCAGCATAAATTTTAATATTTTATGATTAAAATTTCTCAATATTTCTTTCTCTGTACCCTGTTGTTGTATTTCCCAAGTGTTTATTCGCAAAATTTCAACAGTTCACGAGGCGTACCATTGATACGCAATTATTCCGTCAAGGAGTATAAAATGCACGAGCAAAATTTCCAAACCATTCAGGCAAACGATGGCAGCATGTTTTTTGCAAATTTTGGCGGAATTTTGAAATACGACGGTTCGGTTTGGAATTCCGTTTACACCAAAAGCGGAATGCGTGTTTTGAGTTTGGCGAAAGATTCGACAGGGCAGATTTTTGTAGGCGGACTCCGCGATTTCGGATTCCTAAACCAAACAAAAACTGGCTTAACGGAGTATTTTTCGCTTGCCGACAGCTTAAAATTGCCCGATGAGCAAATCGGCGAAATTTTTAAAGTATTGATTTTGAACAAAGCTGTCTATTATTTTTCAAATCACCGGATTTTTATATATCAAAACAAAAATCTAAAAACAATTAAATTAACGGGAATTCTAAAAACAGCATTCATTTATAATGAAAAAGTCTATTGTTTTTTTGACCCGACAAAAAAATCGGGAACAATTCAGTCGGGCTTAACAATTCTCGAAAATGCTGTATTTACTCAAATTCCGAATCCGGAACACGCTGTTTTACTGGATATTCAATCGGTAATATCAAGCAAAAACGGACTATTACTTTGCACCGACCGACAAGGACTTTTTACATTAATAAATAACACAATAAAAGAGCATTCGTTTGCAGCAAATAATTTTCTAAAAAAAAGCGGTATCAGCTGTGCTGTTGAAACCTCCGACCAAACTTATGCTTTCGGAACTGCCGAATCGGGAATTGTAATCACCGATAAAAACGGGCACATTTTACAAGTTATCGACAAGAAAAGTCAATTGGCTGACGAATCCGTTCTCAGTATGTTTGTCGATAAACAATCTGCACTATGGGCTACAACACGCAAAGGAATTTCGAAAATCGAAATCAATTCAAATCTTACATTTTTCGAGAATATGAAGGGGACTTTGCAGGGGAATGTAAATAAAATCATAAAATTTGACCAAAAGATGTATTTTGCCACAGAAAACGGGTTATATTTCCTCGACGATTCACTGTTTAATGAAATAAAGGGAATAAATTCGGCGTGTTGGGATTTGGCAGAAATAGACAACTCACTTTTTGCTGCGACATCTGTCGGAATTTTTAAAATCCAAAATAATAAAGCCGTTTTAATCGGGAATCCCGACTTTACTTTTTGCCTAACTGTTTCGCAAACAAAAAAAAATACACTCTTTGCCGGGAAAATCAGTAAAATTTCAATTCTGAGTAGTTATCGTAATTCCGACTACGAATTTACAGATTTTGCAAACCTGCCCGGAGATGTTCGCAAAATTGCTGAAAAGCCCGACGGCACACTCGTTATCGAAATCCCGCCCAATGAAATTTACCTTCTTCCACCCGGCGAAAAAGCACCGAAACTGTTTGATGCCTCAAATGCATTTACTTCACTGCATATCAGCAGTTTCGACAAGAATATTATTTTTATGTCCGATAAGGGTCTTTATATTTCGGAAAACAATAAATTGAAAGAATTTAACATTTTCAGAAAGGATACTAACAGCTATAAATTATGGATTTACGACTGTTTTCGGGTTTCCGACAACACAATACTCACCGTGGACGGTGAGCAGAAAAATTTAACATTTTGGGAATCCAACACTAAAAGCACCTTACGTTTTCAAACGCCGTTTTTGCAAATTTCGGATTATTCCATTTTTACGTTTTTCAACGATTCACTGAACCACTCGCTCTGGTTAGGTGGTAGAGAAGGCATTATACTCTTCAAAGCAGATGTCCTTCCAAAATACAACCCAAGTTTTAAAACATTGATAACAAAAATATTATCGACTAACAACGATTCATTACTTTCTATAAACAATTCAAAACCATTGATTATCAACCATTCACTCAATTCTTTGCATTTTGAGTTTAGCTTACCGTCATACCCTGTGTTGGGGCAGATTAAATACCAATATTTTCTTGAAGGTTACGAAAAAGATACTTCGACATGGAGCACACAAAATTCAAAAGACTACACCAATCTTGCAGGAGGCAACTACACGTTTGTTGTCAGGGCAATGAATGAATACGGTCAAAGAGCCGAAGTCGGAATTTTTCGATTCACTATTTCGACACCTTTTTATAAACAATGGTGGATGTTTATTATTTATGTTGCGATGTTGGTTTTTGGCGTTCGTTTTATAATTAAACAGCGAATAAAAGTTATCGAAAAAGACAGAAAAAATCTCGAAGCAATAGTGAAAGAACGAACAGAAGAAATTGAAAATCAGAAAGAAGAGTTGCAAACGCAAGCCGAAGAATTGGAAATGACAAACGAAGAATTAGAAAAAATCGATACGGTTGTCAAATCTATGAATCGTGAAATTGATTTTTCCAATCTTTTAATTTCGTTTTTAAGCAAAATAGTCGAAATGATTTCAGCCGAAAGGGCAATAGCCTTGGTTATTGATAAAGAAAAACAAAATTTTACGTTCAAAGCCCTTGTCGGCGATGTTTTTGAAAAATATACGCAAATATCACTCTCTCACAGCGATATTCAAAAAAGATATTTCGATGGAGCCGAAGAGGTTTACGAAAATATCTTCTACAAAAAAAATATTTCTGCCGACAAATTATACAATCCATCAGGATTAGATTCGCCTCGCAGTATGCTTATTATTAAGGTTTTGGTTGATGATAAAATTGACAGTTTGCTGGTTTTATCGCATCTGAAATTCGACGATGCTTTTAAAATTCGCCATTTGAGAATGGTAAAAAGTTTGAAAGAGCACATCAACTCAGCATTTTTGAAAGCGCGTGTTTTGGAAAATTTACAAGATGCTTTGAAAAACCTGAACGAAACACAAGCCGAATTGGTTCGCCGCGAAAAATTAGCTTCAATAGGTTTGCTGACCAAAGGAATTGTCGACCGAATTATCAATCCGCTCAATTATATCAACAATTTTTCACAGATTTCGAGCGAATTGACCGACGAAATCATCGAAACAGCAGAATGTGCCGAAATAAACTCGGAAATTAAAACAGAAATCAAAGAATCTGCCAATTTAATAAAACACAATCTCGACAAAATTCACCTTCACGGAAACAACACTGCGAGAATCGTAAAAGCAATGGAAAAATTGTTGAAAGAAAAATCGAATACATTTATTGCTGCTGACATCAATTCGTTAGTAAAAAATAATGCAGAAGTTGCCATTGCCGAATATGCAAAAAAATATCCCGAACATAAAACACCGAAAATCATATTTAATTTTCCGGCAGAGTACGAAATTTCTATTCTTCCCAACGAATTGGGCGATGCTCTGAAATTGATTGTCGATAATGCGTGTTCAGCTGTCGATTCGGTTTTACATGCCGAAATTCAAATTTCAAATCGCGAAACAAGCAACGAATTTATTATTTCGATACGCGACAACGGTCGCGGAATTCCGGAAAAAGAGATTTCTAAGGTTTTCGACCCGTTTTTTACCACAAAACCAACTTCCGAAGGTTCCGGACTGGGTTTATATCTGTGCAAAGAAATAATGGAATTACACGGCGGAAAAATTTCGGTTACTTCCAACGAAAACAATTATACGGAATTTATTTTACATTTTCCCCTAAAATAAATTGGAGTCGTATAAGTGCGACTCCGAATTTTTTTTTTTAAATGAAATTCAGGAAAATTAATTATCCGTATTGATTAAGGTGATATTTCCGTAATCGTAAAATTCCTGCCCGTCTTCATATGTTCCGACACACTCCCAAACATAAACCCCAAATGAAGCCGGTTTGTGTTGATAATAGCCGTTCCAGCCGATATTCTTGTCTTGGCTCTCGAATAAAAGAATACCCGACTTGCTGTATATTCTCAACTTATAATTTCTAAGCTCTCTGTTGATAAACAGATGAAAAACATCATTCGTTTTATCATTCTCGCTGTATCTTCCGTCGTTTTCGCCGTTAAGATTTGGGCTGAAAGCTGTGGGGGCTTTGATGAGATATTTTGAATCTTTGACAATTACATCGTACATTTTTTTTGTGTTGAAACATCCATAAACATTCGTAGTTTTCAGAGCGACATCATAAATTCCCTTTTTCGTGTAGCGATGTTGAGGCGAGTTATGTGTTGAGCTTTGCCCATCGCCGAAATCCCATTCAGTTTTCTCATTTTTAGAACTTAAATTGCTGAATTGAATTGATTCGTTCACGGACAAATTTTCTGAATTTTCGACAGTAAAATCAACCTCCGGCGAAGGGAAAACCTCAATTATTTTTACATAAGTATAGGTTTCGCCATGATTTTTACCAACTATTTTTACTGAATATTTTCCGGGATTATTGAAAGTATAAGATGGATTATTTTCGAATAAAACAACCGAATCTCCAATGTTCCACGAACAAGAATCCAGATTTTGAGAATTATTTTGGAGATTAACTTTCAAGGGTACGCAGCCTCGCTCTGCATCAACATCAAAATCGGCTTTTACTTTTTCCGACTTCTCGTTTTTTGTTAATATTTCCGGAATATTTCCCCACATTTTGCTTCCGTCGAGATTTGAAACAACGGATTCAACCACTGTATTTGAGGTCTGCATGTGTTGGCTTTGGAAGCTCGGACGGATTGATTGGTACAAGTCTGTCGGACGCAATTCTTTTACAGTATTTTCTTGTTGTGGGGCTGCAATTTTATTGTCAATGGAATTTATCGCCTGCATTTGGTTTTGCGGTATTTTCGTAGTTTTTAGACCGGCGAGCTTAGTTTCGTTCGAGTTGAAAACATGAAAAATTGAAATCAAGAGAGCTACCGATATAACAATGAGCACATTGAATCGTGTCAGAATTTTCTTAATAAAATTCGGAGCCGTCATCCGAGACTGAATATTTACCCATATTTCGGGAGGCGGAGCCTGCGAATAATCAGATAATCTGTTCTGAAAGAGCTGTTCGATATTTTTTTCTTTTTTACTCATGAATTTTAATTTTTGAGAGTTCGGCGAGCTTCTTTTGTATCAGTTTTTTAGCTCTCGAATATTGCGATTTTGATGTGCTGACATCAATATTCATTTCTTTGGATATCTCTTTATGTTTAAAACCTTCAATAGCATACATATTGAAAATGATGCGATATCCCGGTGGTAATGTTTTGATAACATTCATGAGTTCATCTTGTGTAAATTCTTCATTTGAATAATGATTGCCTTCTATTTTGTTTTCCTTGATTTCGTCAATTTCTATGTTATAATTATGTTTTTTATTTTTATGATATTCAGTAATTGCTGTATTGACGACAATACGTTTCATCCAGCCTTCAAATGAACCTATGCCCGAAAAATCATCGATTTTTGTTAATATTTTCAAAAAACTTTCTTGCAAAATATCGGCAGCGACACTCTTTTCACTCACATATCGCAAACAAATACCGTACAATATCGGTGCATAATAATCATAAAGCTCTTTTTGGGCTTTTGAATCATTTTTTTTACATCGTAAAATTATCGAATCGAGATTGTGCATAATGGTTTTCAATGAAAAGACAATACAGCTTCAAAAAAAGTTGCATCAAAAAGCAAGAATTATTTTTGATGATATTGAAATGAATGAAGACTGAAAATCAGATTTTTGTACCAAAAGCCAAGTCGCCGGCATCGCCTAAGCCGGGAACGATGTATGATTTTGCAGTCAATTCATCGTCTATAACTCCAATCCACAGAGTATAAGAAGTATCTCCCATTTTTTTTTGAAGATATTCAACTCCTTCTTTGGCTGCAATTGCTGTTACAAAATGCGTGTGTATGGGAGTTCCTTTTTCTAAGATATTGCGATAGGCTAACTCCAAAGATGAGCCCGTAGCCAACATCGGATCGCTGAGAATAAGATAGCGATTTTCGAGCGAGGGTGATGAAAGATAACCGATTTTTATGTCAAATGAGTTATCTTTGTGATATTTGCGGTATGCCGTTACAAACGCATTTTCAGACCTGTCGAAATAATTCAACAAACCTGTGTGCATGGGCAATCCGGCACGTAAAACCGATGCAATTACAATGTTTTGTTTTAATATCTTCATGTCGGCGATGCCCAGCGGGGTTTGAACCGATTTTTCTTCATAATCGAGTTCTTTGCTGATTTCGTAAGCAAAAATTTCGCCCAAACGTTCAAGGTTTTTACGAAAACGCATGGCATCTTTCTGAATTTCTTTATCCCGAAGTTCAAAAATATACTGATTAAACAACGAGTTTCTTTCTCCAAGGATACGAATCATGGCTCTTAATGGTTAATGGTTAATGGTAGAATTTTAAAGCAATTGAGCAAAGTATAAAAAGTATAAAGTTAGTCAGGCTAAAAGCATAAATCGTTTATAATCAATAATTTATGTAAAAATATAAATTTAAGTTAAAGTATTTATTTTCAACAAGATAACTTTATGAACCTTCAACTTTATAATTTTTTGGACTGAACTCATTAATAAAATAAACGTAAAACGCTTGGTGCCGGGACTCAAACACCTATTACCTGCATTGTTTTTCTATCAATTCAGGCTGTATTCGTTTATTCTTGATTAATATTCTAAAATACGGACATTTCCCATTTATTG
>DYMH01000251.1 GCA_020721645.1 Draconibacterium orientale | reverse complement strand
TTGTGGTTTATGTAATTTGGGGTTTTGTTTTTGACTTCACAATGGAAACATACGATAAGTTAGATACTAAAGTTTCCCACACCACGAAAGGGCAGATTTCCCTGAAAAAATAAATAAAAAAAAGCGGTAAAATCAATTGTAAATTACTATCTTTGAGTTAATTACAAGACAAAAGAGTAAATACAATCAAAACTGCCGCTTATGCACTCAAAATTAAACAAAATTAGCGAATTAGAAAAGATTTTAACCGATAATAATACAACAGACAGGGGGATTCTTCACTTTTTCTTTCAGTTCAGCATAACAAAGATTCTCAAACCTTTTGAAAATGCGAAAAAGAAAGGATTCGATGTTTGTACCTTAATTTTGACTTTGTGTTTATACCGACTGCACGGCGCAAGTATTTGGGCAATGCAAGAATTAGGAAACAAAATCATTTTCGCAGGTGATGAAAACACACTTTATCGGTTTATGAACAATTCACGAATGGATTGGCGAAAACTGTTAATGAGTTGTGCCAAACAATTTAAAGCCCAAACTGAGAAGCATGGCTCTGATAATGAAAGTATTAAGTGCTTCGTCGTAGACGACACAGACATCGAAAAAACAGGACATAAATTTGAATTTATCGGCAGGATATTCAATCACGTTAAAAAGACTCATCCTTGGGGATTCAAAATGCTAACCCTCGCATATTGGGACGGCAAAAGCCTTGTTGCTGCCGATTTTTCATTACATCGCGAAAAAGGAACAAAAGGTAATTTTGGTTTAAAAAATAAAGAGAAAAATGAACAATTCAGCAAGAAGCGAACAAAAGAAATGCCGGCTCATAAAAGAGTCCAAGAGTTGGATATGAAGAAGACACAAGTTGCAATTTCGATGATAAAACGCGCATTGAAAAATGGATTTATGTGTTCTTATGTCTTGATGGACAGCTGGTTTGTAAATGATTACATGATAACACAAATTCGAACCCTGAAAAATAAAATTATACACGTTTTGGGTATGTGTAAAATGGATAAACGAAAATTTCTTATTGATGGAAAAGCACTGAATTCCAACCAAATAATAATCAAGAATGAGCGTAAAAAATCAAAATACTCAAAAAAATACAAATCCTCCTATATTTCGATAGTTGCTCAATATAAGGGAGTTGCCGTAAAATTGTTTTACATAAAATATCGAAACGCAAAAAAATGGAATCTTTTATTGACCACCGATAAGAGCTTGTCATTTGTCAAAGCCATAGAACTGTATCAAATACGATGGACCATTGAAGTGTTGTTCAAAGAATGCAAACAATATTTGAGGCTTGGAAAAAGTCAAAACACCGATTTTGACGGACAAATAGCCGATATAACCCTTGTTTTATTTACTCACCTCCTCCTGTCGCTAAAATTACGATTTGAAGATTATGAAACCATGGGTGAACTTTTCAGACAGACGCAGCAAGGTTTCTTGGAATTAACATTATGGGAACGGATTCAGGATGTTATTCTCAAAATAATTATCGAATTATTGGAGTTTTTAGATATTGATGTTGAGGAAACAACGGAAAGAATAATGAGGGACGAAAGTGCCGGAAAAAAACTTTTCAGTTTCTTTGCTTCGTTTGCGGAAAGTGGCGATAATCTCACATTTGATACAAAAAAAGGAAATGTTGCTGCATAAAGCAGATAATAAATCATTTACAACAAATAAGTGCTATGATTCGATTCCGGAATTTTGAGATATTTGGCGGAATTTCAATGTGGGAAACTTTAGTTAATTTATACACCAAATTAATATAATATTGATTTAAAGTTCAATAGATTCGATTTTTATTTATAAAACTCAATTTTAAAATAAAATTGTTTTCGCAGATACAATTTATATCACTATTTTTGGACATACATTTAAAAACAAACAATATGAAAAAACACAAAGTAATCGCAGCTTTTACAATTTCTTTGGTATTATCAATTTTTCTGATGCAAAGCAGTTTTGCACAAACTTGTACCGAAAACAAGAATGTAACCTGTAAAACGGTAAAAATAAAAACCTCTGCAACAACAGCGGAAAATAAAGGAAATCTCGAATAAGCTCTAAATGAAATCA